>CAMBRJ010000069.1 GCA_945870175.1 Gemmatimonas phototrophica | reverse complement strand
GGCCGGTCGAGCTGGCGTGGAGTTCGGCGCAGGAGACGGCGCGCGGCACCGATCCCGTGTTCATGGCCGTGAATACGATCGACGAGGGGCGCCTGTCCGTGCTGCGCGTGCGGACATGGGCCGGCCCATCGCCCGTCGTCACTCCCTGGATGCTGAACCTCACGGGGAGTTCCGGGTCGATGCAACGCGCCGATCTGGCGGCGGAAACCTCGTGGCGGGTACCGCATCGGCAACTGGCGCTCGATGCCGTGGTACGCCCCCGCGGTCTGTTCGGCGCGCATGCTCGCGGGCTATTGCTGCAGGGCGGAATGGCGATGCTCCAGGTGCACGGGGGAGCCTATACTGCAAGCCGGCCGACGCGGCTGACACCGACTCTCGCGTGGGCGGACTATGCCGTGCTGGCGGTGCCGCGCACCCAGTGGACCGCGTCGCTCGGCTGGGAGCAGCAGACCGAGGGACGGGTGCGGCGCCGGGTGCGGGCCGAGGTCCTCATGCAACGCGCGCGCACCGCCCTGCTCGACGGCCGGCCAGCCGTCGGCCGCGAGTCGCTTCGTGTCGTGTTCGAACGTTTTTGATGACAGCTCACTCGTCGTTGCCTGTTCACTCCTACCTCGAAGCCCGATGCATCGTCTGTTCTTGAGTGTGGTACTGCTCTCACTGGGTGCGTGCGCGAGCGCGCCCCGAGTTGATGGGAGCACGGCCGGCGGTCGCGACACAGCGGCGGCATGCTTCTCCGTGGCGTCGTTGTCGGAGGTCGACCGTCGGGTCGCCGATCGCGTGCTCCTGGCGTTTGGCGATCGCGAAGGACTCTACACGTTGGCGGGGGGGCTCAAGCCGATCTCCAGCGATGTCGGTGACGTGATGTTGCGCGTGGCGCCCACGGTGGATAGCGCGGCGCTGTCGGAGCTGGCGCAGTTGCGCCGCGTGGCCGCCGCGTTGCAGTGCGGCGAGATCGGCACCTTCGTGCAGGTCTTCACCGCACCACAGGTGCGACGCGACAGCAGCGTCGTACGCGCCACCTCGCTGGTGATGTACCATCGCGCCTCGCTCCGTCGCGCCATTGCGCGACAGCAGCCCTTCTTCGCGACACTCGGCCTCACGCCGGAAGCCGATGCCCGCGAAATCCTCGCCGCCGTGGAGAATGCCCCGCGCGATGCACGCTGGCGCGGCTACGGATATCTCTTCGGGTACCCGGATGACGCGGTGGATTTCTTTGTGCGTGCCGGGGTCGTCGGGGACAGCAGCAAGACGCTGGTGCCGCGCGATTTCCGTCGCGTCGACACGTGGCTCCGCTTCCCCGAGGGTGCGAACGGCCCGCGTGTGCTGTCGTCGTTCGTCTACGCCGTCCCCAAGGGCGCCGGCGAGTCGGAGGGGGATCGCGCGCTACGCTCGGCAGCGGCACCGATCTACGCCGAGTATGTGCGGCGCCGCGCCATCGGGATTCAGGCGGATTCGTCCGGGGCGATCGCGCTCTGGCGCGCGTGGCTCAGCGCGCCGCTCAGCGCACCGCGTCCCTAGCCGACGGCGTCGCCGCATCGATGTACGGGGTAACGCGCTCGACTGTCATGCGGAAGCCCGCCACCCCGTACACGCTCTGATATCGCGTGATGTGCAGCGTCCCCTCGAGCCAGACGGCCTGCCACCATGACATCGGCGTACTGCCGCGCGCCATCTGCGCGTAAACCAACTGATTCGGTGGTGGCGGCGGCACGTGGACGCACGCACCGTAGTACGGGACGAGCAAAAACTCCTTGACCGTGTCCTCGAGGTCGTCGAGCGGCACGATGAATCCGGGCAGGCGCACCCGTTTGCCGTCGAGCGCGCGCAGGGCGTCGCTGGCCGTGCCATGTCGATGGTCGAGGGTGCGGAGCAACGTCCAGTCGATCGTCACCGCGACATCGGGCCCGGCGCCTGAGGCGTCAGCCGTGGATCGCGATGGATGCTCGCGCGTCGAAGCAGCATACAAATCGCCGACGGGAATCGCCGCCGGGCGCACGGACCATGCGAAGGCGATCAGGGCGACGACGGTCCATTGCACCACGGAGCGAGTGGTGCGACTCAGCACAGCGCGGCGCACACGCGATCCCAGTGTTCCGCCAGTCCGCGCTGGGCGACGAACCGTCGCCGCTTGTGGCGCGGCAGCAGCGCGAGCGCCCGATCGCGATGCGCATCACCCAGCGTCGCGCTGGCCCAGCGCTCGTAGTCGGCGAACACCGCCGCCGCCGCCGCAACACCGGCGTGCGCGGCGCTCCATTCCTCTCGGCTTCGCGGTGCCTCGCCCCGCGGGAGGTCGCACAGGCGGTGCAGCGGCAGCATCAGCGGCACCCGAAGCAGCAAGGGTGTGCGCGTATGTCGCGCCACGAGCACGCCGTCAGCGTGCGCGGCGGTCGGTCCTTCATCGGGTCCGCACTCGGGTCCGTCCGTGGCGCCGGTGCGCGTGGGTCCGACGTACGCCGCGAAGCCCCAGCACACCAACTGTCGGTGTATCGGCTCGGCCGTGGGCAACGGCAAGACGTAGCACGTCGTCCCGCCCACGGTGTCCGTGGCCACCCGTTCGAAGCCGAAGCGAACCAGGGCGTTCCCCTCGGCGTGCTTGATATCGTGGCCGAGGAACCAGAACTGCAGATCGACCAGGGTCGCCGTCGAAGGCTCACGTCGGAGTGCGGTACTTGTCATATTATGATAATACATTATCAATACCAATAGGCAAGCGTTCGCCGACCACCGTCCCGATCGCAACCAGTCGCTTTTCCCTTGGACTCCACGAGGCACCGATGGCCCGCGCCGGCCGCGTTCAGGTCAAGCTCCGCTCGACCGAAAGTCACTTCCTGTACGTCACCACGAAGAACCCTCGCACCATGCCCCAGCGGATGGAGCAGCGCAAATACGATCCGCGGGTGGGTCGCCACGTGATGTTCCGGGAGTCCAAGTGAGCGCCACCGCGCAAGTCGCGGCCGATCGCCGTCTTCCCGTCACCGTGCTCTCGGGCTTCCTCGGCGCCGGGAAAACCACGCTCCTCAATCACCTGCTCGCGAATCGGGAAGGGCTCCGCGTTGCCGTGATCGTCAATGACATGAGCGAGGTCAACATCGACGCCCAACTGGTTCGCGGCGGTGCCGCCGCACTCTCGCGCACGGAGGAGTCGCTGGTCGAGATGACCAACGGCTGCATCTGCTGCACGCTGCGCGACGATCTGCTCATCGAAGTCGCGCGCCTCGCCGGCGAGGGACGCTTCGACTATCTGCTCATCGAGTCGACGGGTATCGGCGAGCCGCTCCCGGTGGCGGCCACGTTCACCTTCGAGACGGACGACGGGGTGTCGCTCTCGCACGTGGCGCGGCTGGATACGATGGTGACCGTCGTCGACGCGCATCGATTTCTGGCGGACCTTGGCTCACTCGACGATCTGCGCACGCGGCAGCTGTCGCTGGGCGACGATGACGAGCGCACGATTCCCGATCTGCTGATCGAGCAGGTCGAATTCGCCGACGTCATCGTGCTCAACAAAATCGATCTCGTCAGCGACGACGCCCGCGGCACGCTGCGGGCGCTACTGCATCACCTCAATCCCGATGCCCACCTGGTGGAGTCGACCCGCGGCATCGTGCCGCTCTCGACGTTGCTGGGAACCGGGCGATTCGACTTTGAGAAAGCGGAGGCCGCACCGGGCTGGCAGAAGGAACTCGCCGGCGTCCACATCCCTGAGACCGAGGAGTATGGCATCGGCAGTTTCGTGTACCGCGCGCAGCGCCCCTTTCATCCGCTGCGTCTCTGGACGCGCTACGACGCCGGTCTGCCGGGCATTCTCCGTGCGAAAGGGTTTTTCTGGATCGCGTCGCGGCCGGAACTCATGGCCACGTGGTCGCAGGCCGGACAGTTGCTCGAAGTGCAGCCCGCCGGGTACTGGGATGTCGAGCTCGCCGACCAGCGTCAGGAGCTGGCGATCATCGGACAGGGGCTCGATATCCCGTCACTGACGGCGGCACTCGACGCCTGTCTGCTGACGGACGAGGAGATGGCGCAGGGGGAGGAGGCGTGGACGAGCTACCCGGATCCCTTTCCCGAGTGGCAGCTGCTCGACGGGGAGGATGAGGACGTGGACGAGTCCTGCGCATCCGAGTCCGACGTCGGGTCGATCTGATAGCTACTTCTCAGTAGAAGGCGCGTTGGCCTATCTTACAGGCATGTCGTATTCCCGGTCGTTCCTCGACACCAACGGCCGCACGGCGTCGTCGTTTTGAGCCATGCCTTGCTGTTCGCCAGCATGGCGGGTCTCGGATCCGGACCGCTGGTTGCCCGCTCGGCGAAGGCGCGCCCGCAGATGCTGGCCTTCATCGATGGCTTCGTGCTGATCACCATCGGCGGACTCGTCCTGCTCGATGTCGTTCCGCACGCGCTGGTACACCGGGATTGGTGGGCAGGACTGTTCATGCTCGCCGGATTCTCGCTGCCCACGCTGGCCGAGCGGCTGTTCCGCTTCGGTGTCCAGCAGACGCATACGGCGGTGCTCCTGCTGGCGCTGATTGGCGTCGCGATCCACTCCGCGCTCGATGGCAGCGCGTTGGCGCAGTCGGCCACGAATGCCTCAAGTCTGATGGGGTACGGCGTGGTGCTGCACCAACTGCCGGTCAGTCTGATGGTCTCGTGGGTGCTCAGTGATCGCCCCCGCGCCGTGACGTGGGCGGTCCTGTTGCTGATGGCGGTCGCCACGGTGACCGGCTACTTCGCCGAGCCGACCATCTTCGCCGTGCTTCCCGAACGGGCCGGCGTCTGGTTCGAGGCCGTGGTGGGTGGATCGTTGCTGCATGTGATCGCGCATCCCGCGCATGCGCACGCACACGATCACGATCACGCACACGGCCACGCACACGATCACGGCCACGGCCATGCACACGGCCACGATCACAGCCACGCGCACGACCACGCGGTGGACGACGACCATGATGACATTCGGCTGAGCCCGGAAACGCGGCTGCCGAACGGGTTGGGCGCGCTGCTTGGCGTGTTGCTGCTCATCGTGTTGCATGTGAGTCGCGGCGGGCCCGGTGACACGGCGCTGTTCGCGGTGTGGATGAGCTTTCAGGGCATGGCGCTCGAAAGCGCCCCAGCCCTGCTCCTTGCGTACCTGATGGCCGGACTGGTCCACGGATTCGTGGCGCCGGGTAAGCTGGAGTGGCTCAATCGGGGATCCCGGCTGCGCCAAAGTGTATCGGGCATGGCGCTCGGCTTGCCGCTGCCGATCTGCTCCTGCGGCGTGGTGCCGTTGTACGAAAGTCTCGTGAAGCGCGGGGTGTCGACATCGGCAGCGGTGGCGTTTCTCATTGCTACGCCGGAACTCGGTATCGACGCGGTGTTGCTGTCGGTTCCGCTGCTCGGGGGGCCGTTCACGGCCGTGCGCGTCGGGGCCGCCGCGCTTGTCGCGATTGCTGTGGCGCTGGTGATGGCGCGGCTGGCACCGGCTCGCCCGACGCCGCGAGCCCTTCCGCTGGCAGAGTCGGGGAGTGTACCCACGCTGCGCCAGAAGCTGCAGACCGCCATGCGCACTGGCTTCGCCGAGATGGTCGACCACACGGCGCCGTGGATCCTGGTCGGGCTGATCGTGGCGGCGCTGCTCGGCCCGCTGCTCGAAGGCTCATGGATGACGCGCTTGCCCGCTGGCCTGGACGTGCTGCTCTTCGCTGCCATCGGGTTGCCACTGTACGTCTGTGCCTCGGCCTCCACGCCACTCGTGGGGGTATTGGTGGCGGCCGGCGTATCTCCGGGGGCCGGACTCGCGTTGCTGATCACGGGTCCTGCCACGAACATGGCCACGATCGGCATCCTGTCGCGCTTGCACGGGGCGCGCTTCGCGAACAGCTTCGCCGTGGTGATGGTCATTGCAGCCGTCGCCGTCGGACTGGTGGTCAATGCGCTGCTGCCGGCGTCGTCGATGCCGGTGATGTCCCGCGCCTCGCTCGAGCAGACGACCACGCTGGAGCTGTTCTCCGTCCTCGCGCTCGCCGCACTCTACGCCGCGTCCGTACTGCGACGCGGCGCTCGTGGCTTTCTCAGCGAACTCCGCATGACGCAGGGCTGACGTCCGCCGGTGTGCTCGCGCACTGCGGGCAGCTGCGTCCATGGCGCCAGTTCAGGGCATGCGCGGCAATGAGGGAGGTCGCGCCGAGGACGACCAGGACGATCTCCCAAGGAGACGTGACATCCGTCACGCGGGCGAGCAGCAACGTCCCGATCCCCATGCCGAACAGGCGCAGTGGATAGGGCTGGCGATGCGACAGGAAGCCGCGACGCAGGGCAATCGAACCGATGATGAGTGACGTCAGCAGGAATGCCCATTCAAGCCAGTCCGGCATCGCACGCGTCATGCCCAGACTGGCGAGCGTCGTCAGCACGAGAGACTCCGCCGCGCAATGGACGGCGCACGCCACCGACACCGTGATGCCGGTGGCGTCGAGCCAGTCGGCGCTGGAGCGGACGACCCGTTGTCTTGACGGCCGCATCGGTCTATCGCCTGGTGGCGTCGATAATGTCATATGATAATGATAATGCACACTCATTTTTGATCAATCGGCACGTCGCGGGACCGCAGAGTCACTGTGACCTCGCTAGGCTTGAAGGATGCCCGCCTCCGCTGGTTCGCGCCGCCCAGGACGGTGCCCCCGAACCCCACGCTGTTTCACCGCACTCAGGTCTCGCCCGTGATTCCTCTGCTCCTGATGGCGGGTTTTCTCGGTGCCGGCAAGACGCGTTTTCTCACGACGCTCATTCCGCTGCTGCTCGAGCGCGGGCTGCGCGTGCGCATCGTGCTCAACGACTTCGAGAACGCCAAGATTGATGCCGCCCGCCTCGGGGAGCTCGATGCGCTGGTCACGCCGCTCAACGGCGAGTGTATCTGCTGCGGTTCGCTGCGCGAGCTGCTCGATACCCTGCAGGCGGTGCCGCATGACCCCGGCAGCGTCATGCTGATCGAGGCCAACGGTGCCACCGAAACCGACGAACTGCTTGGCTATCTCACCACCGACAGCACGCTCACGCAGTTCACGCTGCCGTTGCAGCTCACGGTGATTGATGCCGCGCGCTGGCAGAAGCGGTGGTGGAACAACGGGCTCGAAGCGGCGCAAACCACCACGGCCACACACGTGCATCTCAATTGGACCGACCGGTTGTCGGCCGATCGACGCCGCGCCGTGGAGCAGGGGGTGGCCTCGGTGAACGCCCGCGCCGCTTTCACCACGCCAGTGGAATTCGCCGACACGCTGCAGGCGCTGGCCGAGTCGGTGCGCGAGGTGGACCGGCGGACCACGCAGGGCACCGCCACCGCGCATCGGCATGCGCATGGACACACCCACCCCTTTGGCAGCGTGGCCTTGCCGCTTCCCCGGTTGGTCGAGCGGGCGCGCTTCCTGGCCTTCGTGCAGGCACTGCCGGTGGCGGTCGTGCGCGCCAAAGGACTCGTGCGCTTCGCCGATCAGCCGGCGGACATGTTCGTGTGGAATCGGGTGCCCGGGCGGAAGAAGGTGCAACTCGACGAATCCTCACCGCACGCCGATGCCGAGCCGACCGCGCTGTTCATTGGCGTCGGGATGGACCTGGGCGAACTCGAATCGCGGATCGCGGGGCTGGGCGCGTAGCGGTCCGTGCGGCGGTCCGTGCGGCGACGTCGAGTCTCGACGAGCGAGGCCCCCGGCAGGGCCGCGGGTCAATCGACAAAGTCGCTTAGTGATAGTACATTCGCACTATCGTTAAGAGACCCTGTGGGTCACCCGTCTCCAGCCCCGCCTCGATGCTCCCCACGCCGCGCCTGCAGGCCCGCGCCCTGACCAAACGCTACGGCGAGGTCACAGCGCTCCACCCCCTCGATCTCACGATTCAGGCCGGCGACGTGTTCTGTCTGCTCGGCGCCAACGGCGCGGGGAAGACCACCACGATCAATCTGTTCCTCAATTTCATCGCCCCCACCGATGGCACCGCCCTCGTGTGCGGCATCGATGTGACGGCAGATCCGATCGGCAGCAAGCGCCATCTCGCCTACATCCCCGAGACGGTCATGCTGTACAAGAATCTGACGGCGATCGAGAACCTCGAGTACTTCGCGGCGCTCGCCACCAACGAGCCGTTTCAGCGGGAGCAGTTGCTCGGATTCCTGACCGAAGCGGGATTGCGCACCGAGCAGGCCGATCAACGCGTCGGCGGCTTCTCCAAGGGCATGCGACAGAAGGTGGGCATTGCGATCGCGATCGCGAAAGGCGCCGACGTGCTCCTGCTCGACGAGCCGACGTCGGGTCTCGACCCCAAAGCCGCCAATGAGTTCTCCGAACTGATCGCTCGCCTGCGCGAACGCGGCGCCGCGGTGCTCATGGCCACGCACGATCTGTTTCGTGCCAAGGAGTCCGGCACGCGCGTGGGGATCATGAAGCACGGGCACATGGTGGCACAGATGAACACCGCCGAAATCGGACACGCCGACCTCGAGCGCATCTATCTCGATCACATGAAGGACTGAGGAGACGCGGCCATGATCGTCCGTATCGCGCACAAGGAGATGACGGAGATGTTTCGCGACGGTCGCTTTCGGTGGGCGGCCGCCATTCTGCTGGGACTGCTCAGTCTCGCCACCGTGACTGGCGTGACGAACGCCCGAGTCATCGCGCAGGAGCACCGTGCTGCACAAGAGGAAATGCGCGGATTCTGGACCAACCAGGGCGCGAAGAACCCACACTCGGCGGCGCACTACGGACTCTGGGTCTTCAAGCCGAAGATGCCCTTGGCCTTCGTGGATCAAGGGGTGGATCAGTACACGGGCGTGACCACGCTGCTGGAGGCGCACAAGCAGAATGAGTTCACCAGACGCCCCGCGATGGATAACGCGGCGGTCGCGCGCTTCGGCGAGTGGTCGGCCGCCGCCGTGCTTCAACTGCTCGTGCCCCTGCTCATCATCATGCTGGCGTTCCCCGCCGTGGCCGGCGAACGCGAGAGCGGCACGCTCCGTCAAATCGCGGCGCTCGGCGTGTCGGCGCGGTCGCTGCTCTTGGGCAAGGCGCTCGGCACCGCTGGTGCGCTCGCCGTCGTGCTGGTGCCCGCGACGATCCTTGGCGTGACCACGTTGGCGATCGGCGCCGGATTCGGCACGCGGGGCGATGACCTCCTGCGATTCGCCGCGATGGTCGCCGTGTATCTCACGTACTTCGCCGTGATCCTCGCGGTCTCGCTTGCCGTCTCCGCCCGCGTTCCCTCACTGCGGGCGGCGCTGCTGGTGCTGCTGGCCTTCTGGACGGCGAACTCCCTCATCGCGCCGCGCGCCGTGACCGACGCGGCCCGACGCCTGTATCCCACGCCCTCGTCATTTCAGTTCGCGGCGAACGTGGCTGCCGATGCCAGCAAAGGGTTGGACGGCCACAATCCGGAAGATGTTCGACGGAAGGCAGTCGAAGCGAAAGCGCTGCAGGAGTACCGCGCCATCAGTCTCGACGCACTCCCGGTGAACTTCGATGCCATTGCCATGCAAGCATCGGAGGAATACGGCAATCAGGTGTACGACAAACACTTCGGCGCGCTGTACGACACGTATCGCTCGCAGAATGCCATGGCCCAACTCGGTGGACTGGCCGCCCCGCTCCTCGCCGTCCGCTCGCTCTCCATGGGGCTCGCC
>CAMBRJ010000068.1 GCA_945870175.1 Gemmatimonas phototrophica | reverse complement strand
CGGACGTCCGGTGCGCGCGACTTCCGCCACGATGCCGTCGCCCAGACGCACCGGGCCGCGGGCCCGTTCGACACCGCGGACGATACGCAGGGCGGTAGTCAGTATGTCGCCGTCGAGATCCGGGATCAGCACCGCCACACCATCGGCGCGCACGGCCAGCTGGACCTGACGGGTGAGCTCACGCATGATCTCGTGCTCGTCGAGCGAGCGCGTGAGCGAGGCCCCGGCCTCCTGTAATCGCAGCAGCCGTTTATGACGCTGGTCGGCCAATTCCCGCAGCGCGTCATAGGCCACGCGCGCCGCCAGGTGGCGCACGATCGCACTGAGGTCACGTCGGCGGACTTCGCTGGGACGACGACCATCCCGCGGACCGGCCAGTTTCACGATGCCGAGCAGGTTGCCGTCCGCGCCACGAAGCAGCGCGACAATCAGGTCGGTGGGCAGCCAGCTGTGGCCGTCTCCGGCCGGCGGCGCCAGGGCACCGAAGAACTCGCGAGAGACCCACGGATCGCTGCCGTCGAGCAGGTGCAGATCGCCCACGCGGAACCGCTCCAGATGCGACAAACGTCGACGCCAGACGGCACCCGGTAGCGGCTTCAGGGCGAGCCCGCTCAGCGAGCTCGTTTCCGGCAGCCCAACCCGCACCACCGACAGCGGATTCAGCGACGCGTCGCGCAGCGAGATCACCACCCGGTCGAACCCCATCCCGTGGAGCAGCTCCGCCGCGACCTGCACGCGCGCGGCCGTCGATTCGGCGCGATCGATCGCGTCGAGAGACTCCGTCAGCGAGAGCTCAGACAGTCTGGGAGGGGGAGGCAGAGTCGGTGACATCTTGCGATGAAAGACGAACGGGCGACAACAGTCGAAACAAGATACGGCCGAGCCAGTCCGAGCTCAGAACGTCCAGCTGCGAAAGAAGTCGATGCCGATCTGCGGCGGCGTCTGCTGGAACGTGCGGCTGATCCCCTGTCGGCCGCAGGTCTGCGCACTAGAGCCCGGCTCGAGGCCAAGCGCCGCGCTCAGTCCCCCCTCGAAGCGCCGCTCCACCTTCACTCCCAGCCCCTGCGCGAACAGGGACAGCGCGTCGCCGCCCCCCGATGTTTGGCTGGACAACCCGCACAGCCCCGTGCTGAAGGTGAAGTACGTATTTCGGGCAATTTGACCGCCGACTCCGACGCGAGTGGAGGCGAGGATGCCGAGGCCATTCTCGCGCAGATTAGCGGCATCCCCGGGATTAAGGGCCGTTGGCTCCACTTGTACCACGTCGAAACGGCCGCCGGCTAAACGGCTCGACAGATAGCTGCCCGCCAAACGGAGGGCGAGCGTCGCGCCCTGTTCAGCATACGGCGTGCCCAACAGGGCGTACGCCGGCTCGCCGGTCACGAGGTAGCTCAACAGGTCGCTCTCGGGGAGCGGCGGGTTGTCGGCGCTGGACAGGGCCAGGGTGGGACGGTTGATCGTCCCGGCGATGTTCACGCGAACGCGCACGTCCTGCCGATTGGAGTTCGGACGCGTCTCGCGGATGGTATGCAGCGCGGTGATATCGAGCGCAGGCTCGAGGTCGGGATCGCCGAAGAAACGCACGAGCCCACGTTCGACCTCGAACCCAGGGCGGGCGATACCGAGGTTGAGCTGATAGGTGCCGCGGTCCACCGTGAGTGAGTCGGCCAGCGCCAGGCGCGGCACCTGACCGTCGCGCGAGAGCGCCCGCGTGACGCGGAGCCCACCGCCCAGCTTGAGGTTGGCTTCCGGTGAGCGAAGCCAGACATCGTCGCCGATGCTCACGCGCACGTTGTCGAGCTGCAGGTTCTGCATGATCGCCCGCGGTGCGGACGGCAGCAGCCCGTTCACACCGAAGCGGGTGGTGTCGATGATGTCGATATTGTCGGCGAGATCGAGCGCGCGACGTTGCGCGAGGGCGCGGATATACACGCGCCCCCGATCGATGCGCACGGCGCCCTGCACACGAGGCGCATCGCGGGATCCGGACAGCGTGATCGGCGTGGTCGTCGTCATCACGATCGACGCCGTCCGCGGCTTGTCCACCGCCTGAAACTCGTGGGCCGCCAGTCGGAGATCGAACGTGGGATTGGCGATCTCCCGGATGCCGATCGCACCGCTGATCCCGATCGAATCCTGAGGGCTGCCAGTCGTCGCACGGATGCGGCGAATCAGAATGCTGTCGCCGAAGAGTCCGATGTCGGCGCGCGCGTGGTCGAGCCGGATGCCGAGATTGTCGAGCGACAGTGATGCGCTATCGAGCCGTACCTCGCCACGGAGTCGAGGACGATCCCACGTGCCGGTGAGCGCCACGTCGGTGAACAACGTACCGCGGGCTCGCGTGACGTCAGGAAACACCGACTCGAGCAACGTGAGGTCGGCCTGTGCGGTCACAATGCGACCGGTCAGCGGCTCGTTGAGTTGACGCGTCCGGTTGCCCATGAGGGCGAGGTCGAGGGGCAACGAGGCGGAGGCCTGCAGCGCCGGCTTGCCACCCAGTCGCAACGCGCCCTCGACATTCAAGCGCAGCGAATCGTAGTGCGCGGTGGCGAAGAGATCGCCGAAGCGGACGCGACCGGCGACGGCGTCACGCAAGTCGACCGTTCCGTCGATGCGTGGCTGTTCCCGCGTGCCACGCAGGGCCAGGGTGGCCGACGCGGTTCCGCGCGTGAGCCCCGAGGTGCGCAGCAGACGACCGATGTCGGCGAGCGCGACGCGATCGGCATCGAGGCGACCGGTCACGACACCACCCGCCGCCAGTCCGCCACGCATCGCGATGCGACCGGTGTCGGTGTGCTGCAGCACCAGCGAGTCGAGTGAGCCCAAGGTGCCGTTCGCGCCGGGCATGAAGCGCAGCATGGCCGGCGCCACCAGCGTGAAGCCGCGCGGTCGCACCGAGGCGCTGTCCACGCGCAGGGTGAGCGTGTCGATGTTGACGACCGTGGAGTCACCGTTGCGCGCCACGCCACCGGCCATCGCGACACGCGATTCCGACGACGTGCGCATCTGTACCCCAAATCGTTCGGCCAGACCGCCGCGGAGCGTCGACTGCCCGGCGGCCGAAGCGATGTCGATCCCGGCGAAACTCGCCGAGTCCATCGTGGCCGAGAGCGCGCCATTGGCGCCGCGCAACAGATCACGCACCGCGAGATCGACCGATGCCCGCTGCGCGCGCGAAGTGGCGACGTGGACGTCGCGGGCATCGCCACGGAGTCGCAGATCGAGTCCGCGCGGGTCCAGCGTGTCGATTGAACCAGACAGCTGTCCGGACAGTTCGATCGACCCGCGCAACGTATCGCCGGCCAAGACGAACGCGCGCGTGGTGGAGTCGGTGGGCGAGAGCCACGGCCGCAGTCCACCCAGCGAGTCGACGGTCATCGCAATCGAGAGCGAATCGCGCCGCGCCGCCGTGATTCCGAGACCGCCCTGCGCGGTGAGTCGCACCGCCGAGCTTTCGATCGTGAGCGTATCGACGCGCACGTGCCCGGAGTCGAAGACCACCACCGCGGTGCCGCCGAAGAGCCGCGCATCGGCCACCCGTGAGAATTGATCCACCGTCGCGCGCAACGAGCCGCGCAACGTCTCGATGGTGGACGCGCTCAGGTCGACCGTGCCCAGCATCGAGAGCGAGGTGATCGGGTACCGATTGTCACCGAGCAGATTCTGCAGATTGCCGCCACGCACGCGCCATTGTCCGGTGGCGCCCATCTCCGGCTCGAACGCGTCCGCGCGACCGATGAACGAGATCTCGCCGCCTTCGCCCGCGAGTGTGGTCTGCACGTTGAACTGCTCGGCCATGCCCGCAGCCTTGATGCGGCCCACCGCCGAACCGCGCAGCGGCAACGACGGATAGGAGCGGGAGAGCGTGGTGTACGAGAGCGGCACAGCCTGCATGTCCACGTCGAATTTCACGCCTTCGGTCACCAGCGTGAAATGCCCGTCGCCGGTGAAGCGTGACGGCTGACCGGGACCGTCCACCAGCTCGATGTCGGCCTTGGAGAAGAAGGCATCGTACCAGAGTGAGTCGAGGCGCATGGTGCCGCGCGCGAAGCCGTTCAGCTCAGGGAAGAGCGGATTCACGAAGCGCGGCGTGCGCATGTCGAGCTGCTGGAGCTCGAGATCGACGCCTTTCAGGATCGCCTCAGCCGGCGTGTAGATGTCCACCACGCCACGCGCCCTGGCGCGCGAGATCGCACCGGGCACGTGCGTGTCGGAAAATGTGAGCTGCGCGTCGTCCAGCTGCCAATCGGTGATCGGCCCGCCGCGGGCCATCACCCGCCCCGTGACGTTGCCCTGCCAATCGTACGGGAATGGCTCGCCGTTGAACCAGCGCAGCAACTCGGTGTTGGCCGGCAGCAATTCGAGATCGACGTTGTTCACCTTGAGCACCGGACCGCCCACAGCGAACGTCATGTCGCCCTTGAGCCGCGATCGCAGCGCGCGGGCATCCATGTCACGCAGGCCGTACTCGATGATCGCGAGATTTTTCGGATCGTTCTTGATCGTGATGAACGTGCTGCCACCACCGGTCCAGGGCAGCGTGGCATTGATCCACGACATGTCGGCCATCGCCACGCTGTCGCCTTTGAGCTTCACGTCGTACCGCACCGGCAGACCACTGCCCCACACGACCTTGGCCGTGCCGTGCGCGCCGGAATTGGCCAGCTGAAAGCTCACGCCGTCTATCCAGAGTGAGTCGGCGACTTTCCGCACGCTGCCCTTCATGTTGCGGAACCAGAACGGCGGATAGATCCACACCACGTCCATCTTCCGCATCGCCAGCCTCATGCCCGCCGAATCCGGATCGGCGACGCGCGAAGGGCCAAGGGCGAGCGAACCGCGCACGAAGCGATACACGCGCACGAACCGATTACCGTCGCGGCGGACCTCACCGTCGAGTCGCGTGAGATTGAAGGTGAGCGCGCTATCGCGCTTCGCCCCCTTGAGCGTATCGGACAAGACCCATGGCAGGCGCGCCGTGAACGTCAGTTCGCGGATCGTCGTGGTATCGATGACGATGTACTCCCCGAAACGACTGGCCGACTTCGCCGACAGGCGACCGGTTTTCCGAAGTGCCCGCTTCCAGTTCCACTCGTCATTGCCGTAGTCGATCATCGTGATCGATGGCCGCATGATCTCGAGTGACTTGATCACGATGCGCCGATCGAGCAGGTCGCGCGGATCATAGGTGGCGCGGATCGGACCGGTACTCAGGAACGGCGTGCCGTCGGGCGTGCGGATGTCGATCGAGTCGATCGTGATGTCGGTGAACAGCGTGCCGCTCACCTTCCCCACGTAAAGTTTGCCCGGGATGGCACGGCCGATTACCGGGACTAAGGCGCGCAGGATCACGGCGCGCCCCCGATCGGTTTGCGTGAGCGCACCCACACCGCCCACGAGCAGCGCCATGAGCGAGAGCAACACCGCCGCCGTCGCCAGCACTACCGTCCGCCGCCGGAGACGACGCGGCCCGCGCGTGCCGGTGACCGGCCGTTCGAACTCGTCGTCCAACGGGTCGTCGGACGGCGCGGCGTTCGGCGTCGTGTCGTCGCGCATCAGAAGGCCTGCCAGATCCAGATGCTCGGATTGAGGCGCCGCACGAAGCCGGCGCCCCGCGACGGGCGGAAGCTGTTGGGACAGCCACCGGCCTCCTGCGCCGGCGGCGCACCGCTGGTGCCCGAGGCGTTCACCGCGAGCCCGTTGCCGGGGCTCACGCAATACAGCGGCGCGACGCCCGCTTGCAGTGGCGCATTGTAGTATGCCGCACCCGCCGGCAGGCGATAGCCGTTGTAGCCCAGATCCACCCGAATCGCCCCGAACGGGGACGCGATGCGAATGCCCAAGCCGGGCGTGATCTTCACCGACGGCCCTTCGTCGCTCTGCGATGCTGCCGGTGAAGCCGCGCCGCGATTCCACAGCTTGCCGGCGTCGGCGAACAGCGCGATCTGCAGCAGCTTCGGCGCGAGCGGGCTCGGGAACTGTGCTTCGATATTGCCGACAAGCAGCGTGTTGCCGCCGGTAGGAACCACGCGCTCGGTCACCGACGTGGAGTCCGCCCGATAGAACGTCCGTCCGTTCGCACTCACCGTGTCGTAACGGCTCACGATGTACACCGCCGGCCCAAGTTCATTCTGCCGGAAGCCACGCACCGTGGTCGGACCACCCGCGTACAGCCGCTCTTGTGGCGGAATGAACCCGCCCGTTCTCGGCGTCGTGCCGCCACCGTACACCACACCACCGCGCACATGCGTCACCAGCGTGGCGCCACCACCCAGCGCGCGATACCACGACACATCACCGGTACCGCGATTGAACTGTTGCGAACGATCAGAGCCGATCAGCCTGCTGGCGTGCCGCACGTTCAACCGGACCGTGCTCCCCCCGGTGGGACGCAGGGGATCGTTCACCCGCGCGCGCACGACGGAGTATTCGAGCGCCGCCAGCCGATTGTTGCGCTGCAGAAACGTGCGCGACTCGTTGTCGCAGGCGTTGAACACCGCGCAGAAGAACGCCGGCTCCGCCTCGGTACGACCCAGCTCCACTTGATAGCTCAGCGTGCTCGGCAAGCGCACGAGCGGGAATGGGTCGGTCACCGACAGCACGCCGCCAATTGGCGTGCGACGCAGGAACGCCTTGTACTCGGAGAGCGTGGAGCTGAACAGCGTGATCGACGGCACGCGCGCCTGATTCGCCCGCACGGGCTGCCGTACGGTCATCGACGTGTAGTAGTTCAGCGTGCGGCTGTACGGATCGCTTTTGGCCTGCCCTTGGCAGAGATTCGGCGCGCCGTCGAGCGGATCGCCGATGCCGATCTTGCTGACGCGGCCGGTGAGTTCGAGCCGCTGCGCGACGGGCAGGAAGTCACGATCGGTGAGCGAGCCCTGCATGCGGAAACAATCGAGCGTGGCCCACCCCAGTCCACCACGCGCCGCCCACCGATCACCTTCCATCAGGCGCACCACGAGGTTGACGATGGAATCGCCAGCCGGCTGGATGCTGTCGGGCTGCAAGTCGACCCGTTGAAAGGCGTCGGTCTGATAGAGATTGCGCTGCGCGTCGATGATCGCGCGCGCCGAATACCAGTCGCCGGTCGTGAGCGCCATCGTGCGCCGGACGGTGGCGTCGGACACGCGTCGGTTGTCATCGCCGGCGTCCACTTCGAGCGCGATGCGCCCCAGCTTGGCCCGCACGCCCGGTACCACCGACACTTCGACATCGGCGGTGCGCAACACCGTGTTCGTGGTGTAGGCCACCAGCGCTTCGGCCTGCGGCCAGCCCTTGTTGCGCAGCCGTCGTACGAGCGTGTCGCGTCCAGCGTCCAGCGCGCCGCGATCGAATACGCCACCCACGGCCAGCGGGAAATCACGCGCCGCGTCGCGCACCTCAGCGTTGAGGTCAAGCCCCCGCAGCGCGAGCGCGGTAACACGCATCGGCTCGCCTTCGCGAATCGTGAACGTGATCTCGATCACACCAGGTTTCACGGCGGTCACCGTCGTGTCCACCGTGACATCGAGAAATCCGCGCCGACGATAGAGGGTCTCGAGACGTTGGACGTCGCGCGAAAACTCCACCGGGTCGAGGCAGCGCCGCTCGCCGATCACCGGCAATCCGGCCAAGGACGACGGGGTGGTGGCCACGGTGGACGCCAGCGCGACCGCGGCATACTCGCGATTTCCGACGAATCTGAGCGCACGGACCTCGCGGTCGCCGCGATCACAGGACAGATCCTGGGCGGCGGCCGGACGCGCGACCGAAAGTGCTGCGAGCGCGAAGAGGAGATGGACGAGAGGTCGCACGTTCTATAGCGTTGAAGCTCACGTGAGATCGCCCCTCAGTCAACCGCACATGTCATCGATTCGCCCGTCACGTTCGTTCTGCTCGCGGCTCTCGCGGAGCGCCACGCGCTCTACCACGGTGGCCGGCATGCTGGCCGGCACACTGGCCGGCATGCTGGCCAGCTGCCGAAGCGGCGAGGCGACCCCCGACCGTCATGCGCTCATCGACTCACGCGATTGGTACGATCCGCGTTCGCTGGATCCCGCCAAAGCCACCGACGTGCCGAGCGGACGGGCCGTGGCGTACCTGTTCGACGGGCTCACCAAGTTCACTCCGGCCGGTCAGGTGCAGCCGTCCATCGCCAAGAGCTGGGACGTCTCGCCCGACGGGCTGCGCTACACCTTCCATCTGCGCGCCGACGTCCGCTTCCATGACGGCACCCCGCTGCGGGCCCGCCACGTGGCACAGTCGTTCCGACGGGTCCTGGATCCGGCCACGAAAGGTGGGACACTGTGGCCGCTCTACCCGATCGCCGGCGCCCGCGCCTTCGCCGATGGCAAATCCGATGGCACGGGCACCGCGCTCGGCATCGAGACGCCCAACGACACCACGGTCGTGATCACGCTCGACGAGCCGTTCGCGATCTTCCCGAAGCTGCTCGCCATGCCCGTGGCGTCGATTCTCCCCGACTCCGTCGGCCCCGACTTCAGCGAACACCCCATCGGCACCGGCCCGTGGAAGCTCGTGGAGTGGAAGCACGACGATTATCTGAAGTTCGCCCGCAACGCCACGTACTTCGGCGGCGCCCCGTCCATCGATACGCTGATCGCCCGCATCATCCCCGAACCCTCCACCGCCGTCGCAGAGTTCGAGGCGGGCACGGTCGACATTCTCTACGTACCGGAAGACCAGACGCGCGACTGGGAAGAGACCGACACCAAGAAGGCGACGCTGGTGAGCGCGCCGGCGCTGCGCCTGTGGTACATGGGGGTGAACGTCACGCGCGGTCCGCTGAAAGACGTGCGCGTGCGTCAGGCGATCGCGCACGCGGTCGACGTGCCCACCCTCCTCGCGCAGCTCCTCGCCGGACGCGGCACCATCGCCGCCGGCGTGATCCCACCCACCCTCGAAGGCTTCGACAAAACGCGCCAGCCGTACGCCTACGACACGCTCGCCGCGCGCACACTCCTCGCCGACGCCGGCTATGCCAAGGGCATCGACCTCGAACTCTGGAGCTCGCAGACGGCCCCGATGCCGCGCCTCGCGCAAGCGATCCAGGCCTACCTCGCCACGGTCGGCATCCGCATCAAGCTCGTGCAGCGCGACGCCAGCTCCATGCGCGCCGCCGCCCGCGCCGGTCAGACCGATCTGGTCGTGAAGGACTGGTACGCCGATTACCCCGACGCCGAGAACTTCCTGTATCCACTGCTGCACACCGCGAACCGCGGCGCCGGCGGCAACGTGAGTTTCTTCAGCGATACCACGTTTGACCGACTCGTGGACGCGTCACGACGCGAGAGCGACGCCGCCAAGCGCGCGGTGTTGTATGCGGCGGCCGACTCGGTAGGCTACGCGCAGGTTGGCATGGTGCCGCTGTTTTTCTACAACGAAGTGTACGCGGTCCAACCCTGGATACAGGGGTTCGAGGTGCCGGTGATTTTTAATGGACAACGATGGGAGCTTGTACAGATGAGGAGCGACAAGAATTAACGGCGCTAAAAGTTAACGGCGCTAAGGTGAGGGGCGCTAAAAGTTAGGGGCGACACTGCGAACGGCGCGGCACTGCGTGAACGGCGCGGAACTGCGAACGGCGCGGAACTGCGTGAACGGCGCGGCACGGCGTTCGGAAGCGCTTGGGGGCGTTCGTTTGGTGACA
>CAMBRJ010000067.1 GCA_945870175.1 Gemmatimonas phototrophica | reverse complement strand
CCCCCGCTCGTAGGCGGTCATGGCCCCCAGTGCGCGCTGCGCGACGAGCAACCCTCCTCCGGTGGCGGCGGCATCGGTCCACTGGAGATAGCGCTCCGCTCGGTCAGGGGAGCCCTGCTTGGTGAGCGCGCGCCCGACCTCGAGGCGGTGCAGCGGCGTGGCGAAACTGATCACGCGTCCCGCGCGCATCTCCTCGTCCTCGAACGCGAGAAGGCTGTCCACCTGTCCCGTAGACCGGGCGCGCCACAGTCCCAACAAACTGCGCTGGAGCCGCCGCGGCGCACTGCCCGTGTCGACCAGTGCGGTCACGGCGCGCCTGAGGCGCGCACTGTCCGCCGAGACGATGCCCAGCAGGCCATCCACCCACGTGAGGGCGAGTCGGCCGGCGCGGGTGGTGTCGGCACCACGCGCCCGCTGTAACGCGGCCTCCGCGGCTGAGGCATCGAGATTACCGATCCACGCGGCAGTGGCGCCGAGTTCCGCCGCCAAGAGAGGCACACTGATGCCCGCGGCTCGCGTCACCGCCATCGTACCGAGCAGGTCGAGCGCCGACTTCGCGTCGCCGCGGGCATAGCGCACCATCGCCTGCGAGAGCTCGATGGCGGGGCGGAGGGCGGCGAACTGCCCCTGGCGCGAGATGATGGTGAAGGCGGAGTCCCGCACCGCTACGCTGCCGCTCCCCTTGTCGAAAAAGTAAAGCGTCATGGCTGGCGACAAACGCGCGAACTCTGCCCCCGGTTGCAGCGTCTGCGCAATGTGCGTCGCCGAAAGGGGAGTAGTCCGCTCAACGTCGTCGAGCACGGGGGTAAAAAAGGCGCCGGACTGTACGCCCATCCGCTCGCGCAGCTGTCGCGCGGCTACGCGTATTTGCGTCGTGTCGGCGATGGCGGTGGCGACTATCAAGCGATGTAACGCGTTGTCGGCGTGGGTGGGCGCCAGCTCATCGAGACGATCGACATACGGCAGGGCCTCGCGCATGGCCACACCGTAGAGCGGACCGCGATGGATGATCTCGTCGCCGGTCACGTACTGCGCGGTATGAAAATCCGGATAGCGGGCGGCGAACGCCTTGTACGCGTCGAGACGCTCATACCACGAGTCGTAAGGAGCCCGACGCACGGCGCGCAATTCGCGCTCACGCGTGGGAAGACGGGATTCGAGCAAGTCGAGGCGCCCGTTGGCCGCCGCGTCTGGCGGCATCACAAAAGTTGAACGGACCTGCAGGATGCGCATCCATGGCAGCACGAAGTTCGAGTCGGCTGCAGCGGCGCGCGCGTAGGCGTCGAGCGCCACCTCGACATCCATTTTCCCAAATGCCTGCTCGCCTTCGAGATACGCACGGAGCGCCTCGGTGCTCGCGGTAGCGACGTCGGCGAGATAGGGCGCGGGTGGCGTGCCACGTCGCCACACCTGCCGCAGCAGCTGCGCCGAGATGGAGTCGGTCAACGCGCGCACATCGCTGGCGGCACCGCGCACACTCATCCGGGCCAGCGAGGCGCCGCCCTCCACCGCGAGGAGATTGAGGTCAAGCCGCACGTCGTCACCATCAGGCACGATCGAGCCGTGCAGCACCGACTTCGCGCCGACGGTGCGGCCGAGCGCCAGCGCATCCTCGCGGGTGATCGGCGACGGCAGCGTGCGGGCGCGCTGTAGCACGCTCATGGGATCGACGGCACGGAGTGCGCCGACGCCGTCCAGATTGGTGCTCACCGTGACCACCAGATCGCGCCCCAACCGCGCCAGCGTGGAATCACCGGTGGAGCCGATCGGCGTCACGGCGATGATGTCGGCATTGGCGTCGAACTGCCGCGTGTCCCGGCTGCGTTGCGACCAGAATGCCGCGGCGGCAAGGAGCGCGGTGGCCGCGATGCCAACGACGAACGCCGTGCGCCTGCGGTGGCGCGCGGGCGCCACGGCAGAAGCGGGCGGTATCGAGGACGACACGTCGCCCTTGGCGCTCGGCGTGGGCGCACGATCGGCGGCGGCCGCATCCATGCTGGCGCGAGCCGCCGATGAGCGAAGATCGGTCGGTGTCATCATCGCCTCGAGCGACGCCAATGCCTCGATGGCACTCTGCGGCCGCTCGGCCGGCTGCTTGGCCATCAGCCGTTCCACCAGGGCGGGGAGCTGTGGCGGAAGATCGGAACGTCGGTCGCGGAGCGAGGGCACGGGAGCGGTGAGATGCGCGGCGATGACCGACTGCACGTTCCCGGTGAACGGCGGCGCACCCACCAGCATTTCGTAGAGCACGACCCCCACGGCATAGAGGTCGGCCCGATGATTCGTGGTGCTTTCGCCGAGCGCCTGCTCGGGCGCCATGTAGGCCGGCGTGCCAAGCGACATGCCGGCCGTCGTCAGCCCCGTGCCCACGACCGCATCGGCAAGCGCTTTCGCGATCCCGAAGTCGGCCACCATCGCGTGGCGCCCTTCGAGCAGAATGTTTTCGGGCTTGATGTCGCGGTGCACGATCCCACGCGCGTGCGCCGTCGCCAGCGCGTCGAGGGTCTCGCGCGTGATCAACACCGCATCGGCCACCGGCAGCGCCCCTTCGCGTAGCAGTCGCGCGCGCAACGACTCTCCCGAGACGAACGGCATGGCATACCACAGGAGCGTATCGTCGCCCCCGGCGGTGAGCACGGGCACGATGTGCGGATGCTGCAGCATCGCGATCGTGCGAATCTCCAAGCGGAATCGCTCGGCGCTCGAGGTGATTGCGTTCTGCAGGTCGAGCACCTTCACCACGACCTGGCGATCGAGTGCCGCATCGCGGGCGAGAAAGACGCGACTCATGCCACCGCCGCCCAGCTCCCGTTCGACGCGGAAGGCCGCGCCGAGGGTCAGATCCAACCGCGCTCGGAGATCATCAATCATAGGGGCAAAGGTACCACGCGCCGACGGCGGGTGCCACGACGGGCGTCGTTGGGGATGATTTCGCTACTTCCATCGATACCGCACCGCCACATTTGCCATAAACCCCTCCAGCGGCGCCCACACGTCGGTGGTGCGTCGGCCGCCCATGCCCGGCGTCGGACGCACGAGGGGGTCGGTGTTGGTTTGCCGTACGTTGAGCAAGTTCTCGAAGTTCGCGATCAGTTCGACCGGACCGATCTGCCGGCCGTAGATCGCCATCACGTACACATAGGGCTTCGACGCGGTGCGGAAGGGATTATCGTCGAGCGGCTGCGCCCCGAACCACGTGCCTTCGATGCCCCAGCGATACACGCCCGGGCGCTCGATCATGAGATCACCACCAACACGGTGACGCGTGAGCAGCGGGAGTGCCTCGCGCACGCCGGAGGTGACATCGGTTCGGCTCCCCTGCGCATAGCCATAGTTCGCAATGAACTTGCCCGCCGCGAACCGCCAGACGGCGAGCGCTTCGACGCCGCCGACACGCGTGGGTGCCGACGCATTCCGCAGTTCGGCCTGTCCAACCGCACCCGCGACCTCGCCGAGTTGCACGGCGTCGGCAATGCGCGATCCGTAGGCCGTAAGCAGCACTTCGGCGCCGACCAGCGAACCGTTCACGTCGAGCATCGCGCCCAGGCTACGCTCGGGATCGAGCGCGCGCGTCGTTCGCACCGCGCGGAGCCCGATCGCTTCTGTCTCCTCGGTTCGGCCCGTGGGAGCCGTGTAGCCGGTGCCGACGCTACCGCGCACCGACCACCCGGGCGCCGGACTGACAAGCAGGGCCACTCACTCCGTGAGTTGCGCGCTTGCATCCGGATGCGCATCCGCGCGAACGCTACCGGACAGCGTCACCGGCCCCAACTTCTGCTCGGTGGTCACGAACGCCCCGGGCACGAGCCACCGGTGATCGAAGGAGCTATTCAGCGCATTGCGATACTGGTCGAGCTGCAGCACGCCGCCCACCACGAATACGCGCGTTGATCCCTCGAACGTCCGCGTCGTTTCCAGAAACCCCGTGGTCGTGCGGTCGTCCTCGCGTGGGCCGGTGCCGAAGGTGCGCCCACGCGCCGTGTTCGCCACCGCAAAGCGCAGTGACGCGCTGCCTCCGTTCTGCAGTGGAATCCGCGCGGTGCCACCCACGTCCGCGCGATCGCTGCGCAGCGCCTCGCGGAACGGCGCGCCATTCACCGTGAACGCGTTGCCGACCGCACCCCCGGTACGATCATCGTGACCAGCGCCGGCGGTGAGGAACAGCGAACGGCCACGTGAGTCCACCGCGCTCACGCGCGGGCGCACGCTCCACCGCCTCGCACGCGCCTGGTCGGCCCAGCCGTCGTTGTCGATATCCTGCGCGGACTGCGTGGTGCCGGTACCCAGCAACGACACGCCCACGCCTTTGCTGAAGCGATGGCTGAGCCAGGTCGCGGCATCGGTCACGCCCATCGTGCGGCGATTCAGCAGCACTTCCTTGTTGCCCGTGGGCGGCTTCGACACGAGGTTGATCACGCCGCCAAGTGATTGCCCACCGTACAGCGCCGACGCCGCGCCCTTGATGATCTCCACGCGCTGCAGATCCACCGGCGAGACATCGAGCGGGCCGAGCGCACTCGCACTGGCACCATAGAGCGGCAAGCCGTCGGCGAGCATGAGCGTGTATTCCCCCGGCAGTCCGAGAATGCGCACGCTGCCGGTGCCGAGCCCGGGGGCGGTGGCCTGCACGCGCAGTCCCGGCGTCTCGTTCAGCAGCATGCTGATCCCGCTCGGCGCCATCAGCGTCTTCTCATCCACCTCCATCTCGTCGACCACTTCCACACGGATCGGTGTCTCGCCCGCCAAGCGTTCGGTGCGCGTAGCGCTCACGCGAACCTCGGGCATGGCCATCGTGCTCATGGCATCGCCATCAGTCGTCGGTGTGGCCATCATTGCCGTGACCTTGGCGGTCACGAGGCTGTCGCGCACGACGAGCACGGCCAGGCGGAGTGGCAGGAATCCGGTGCGCGTTACCGTGACGAGCTGGCGCCCCGACGGGAGGGTGAGTCGCGCGATGCCACTGGTGTCGGTGATGGCGCTACGCCCCGCGGCCTGCACGAGAAACCCGGAGCGCATGCCCATGGATTCCTGAACGGTCACGTGCACGCGACCACTGTCGGCGGGTTGGGCGTGCAGCGGGGCGGCAAGGCCGACAAAAGACAGCGCCGCGAACAAGAGCACGGCGACGGCCGTGGAACGGGAGAGGGGCATTGGAGAATCGTAATGGCCGCGGGCGATGGGCTGCTGTGGGCGAAAGCCCGACGAGCTGCCTTATCTTGTCCGGACACCCCCACGAGGACTCTCAATGCGCGTCCGTTCCCGCCGAGTGGCGATCAGCACCGCTGCCGTTTCCCTTGTTGTCTCGGCCGTCGTCTCCGTGGCCCTGTCGGTGGCCGTGCCCACCCTGCTGGCGGCCCAGCGCCGTCCGGGCGTCGCGATGGGGTTTTACACCACCACCGGATTGCTCACGGGTGAAGTGGAGGGCGGCTCGGTTACCTCGAGCACGGCGCAGGCCGAGGCGCCGACCGTCGCGCTGTCGGCGCTGCTGACGGCCCCGCTCAAGCGCATGCCGAAGCGCGCCTGGATCGTCGGGCTGCGCGCCACACCGCTCAACGTGGGCAACAGCGGGTCCTGCTACATCGTTCGCGGCAGCGCCGAGTGTCAGAATCGCCGCTTCGAGGAGCAGCTGCAGCTCGTGACCGGCGGTGCCTTCGATATCCGCTCCACGGTCCTGCGCGTCATGGTCGGCCCCGCGCTGTTCCGCGTCGAAGGGGAAGGTGGGCGAGTCGGCACCGCGGTGCGCCTCGATTTGGCGTCGCCACGACTTCGCGGCTCCACGCCCACGATCTTTTACACCGGTACCTTTCTCGGCAGCCAGCGCGGCGAGTCGCTCTCGATCGGGACGCTGGGCATTGGCTTCCGCTGGCTGCGCAAGCGGTAAGTCGCGTGCAGGCGCAAGCGCTGTCTCGGTCCTAATTCTCGATGTCAGGCCCATCGCTAGATTCTCCGCATGGATCGAAACGCACCCTGCCCATGCGGCTCCGGTAAAAAATTCAAGAAGTGTCACGGCGCCGCCGTACCCCCCGAAGCGGCCGCGTTGCCCGCGAACGCACGCGCCGAATGGCTCCGTGGTGACGTCGTGCTTCAGCGCCAGAAGCGCGTGGGGCAGGAACTGCTCGACTGGGCGGAGAAGAAGCTGACCGCCGAGTGGATCGACAAGTCGCTCGACGCGTGGGGGATGAAGGAGGACGAGGACGTTGACGAAGGCGTCGCCGACCTGTTCACCACCTGGTCGCTCTTCAACTACGTACCCACATCACTCGGCAAGACCGTCGCCGCCGCGTGGCTCGATGACGCCGCCGGCAAGCGGGCCGACGCTGACACGCGCGCGATGGTCAGCGCCGCCTTGCGCGCTCCGCTGGGCCTGTGGGAAGTCGAGACAGTGGAAGCCGGTGTCGGCGCCACGATCACCGATCGGCTCAGCAACACCACCTGCTTCGTGCACGAACCCGACCTCACCCACGATCTCGGCCCCAGTGAGTTCGTGCTGGCGTACGTCATCGAGGCCGACGGCGTCCGCGTGTTCTCCGGGCTGCACGCCGACACGCTGGTGATTGTCGACGCGAAGGAGTTGCTGGCCGACGTCTGTGCCGATGCCGGCGTCAGCGCCGCGCCGATTCCCGCCGATCTCCAACGGGACCCCGCGTGGCAGGTGCGGCTCTCGCGGCGGTTTTCGGAGACGGCCGAGGCGAGTTACGGCGATGATGCAGGTGATGATGCGGGTGAAGACGCCGGGCCGATCGCGCCGCACTGAAGTAACGTCGCGAAGCGGGCGATACTCTTGCCATGGCGTCGTTTGTGCTCCACACCCCGATGATTCATTCGGTGCGACGCATCAGCGAGCCCGGATCGTTTCCCGTGTTCACTCCCGGCGACGGCGTGCAGTTTGGGGTGGCCGGAGGACTCGTGCGTGGGCGCGTGGTCGGGATCGACGCCCAGGCGCGGAAGGATCTCCCGCTGGGCGCTCCGTACCGGCTCAGCGTATTCGCGGCGCCGCTGCACAGCGGCTATTCCGCCGGCACCGACTGCACGATCCGCGCGGCCTGCCTCGAGTTGGATCCGACGGCGCCGGAATACGAGCGCTCGCTGGCCGCCGCCTCGACGGTGGTGATCGAGCCCCGCCGGCTGGCGGCACGACCTAGCGTCCCCACGTTTCTCGTGGCCTTCATGCGCGAAGGCGGCAACTATCCCATTCAGGGAACCTTGCTGGTGCAGGGAGAGACGCTCGACGCGGCGAATGCGGCGGCGACCACGTACCTGAACGCCGAACTCCAGACCGATGTGAGCGAGGGCAGGGAGCTGCCCGAGGCCATGGTGATGCTGCTCAATGCGTCGGAAGTGCCAACAGGCGATGCGGGCGCCGCCGTGGTGGCGTCCGTGTCCTGGTAGGCTGGGGCTCTATCCCGCGATCATCGTCAGTACGGCGCCCGGTGACATCTCGCGCCCTGCCACCACCAACGCCTCCAACAACTCCTGCCCAATCGTCGCGCGCGCCGTGTCCACGTGGCCAGCCATCTCCGGCCCCATCGGATGCGCCACGACCACACCGGTGCGTTCGGATAGGGCATCGGCTGCCGCCGCGATCGTGACCGCACGTGCGGCGCGCCCGTCGGCCGCGTGCGCAACGGCGAGTCCCGCCAGCGCCGACCCGACGCCGCGCGTGCTGCCGACGTCGTTGTACACGCGTAGGGACCGACGGAACGCCTCACGCGCCACCGCGAAACGCGACGCGCCGAGTGCCGTCCACCCGATTTCGCTGTGCACGCGCGCCAGCTCCGGCCGGTCACCCACCCGTTTGAACGACGACAGCGCTTGCCCGTACAGTTCGAGCGCGCGACCCACCTCGCCTCGCGCGGCAGTCATTTGCGCGAGAAAGCTGAGCGCGAGGCCACCGCCTTCGTCGTCACCGATACGCGTCTGGATTCTTCGCGCTTGCGTCAACAAATCGAAGCCCGCGTCGAGTGCGTCACACACGAAGAGCTGCAGGCCTTTCATCGACATCGAGAATGACCGCAGGAAGTCGTGTTGCGCCCGCTCACCGAACGCGATCGCCTCGTCCAGCGCCGCGCCCGACTCCTCCATGTGCCCCAGGCTCATGTGCCCGTAGCCGACACCCATGTACGCCTCGGCCAGCAGCGCGTCGTCGGCCAGTACGCGCGCGTCGGCCAGTGCGCGCGCCAACTCGTCGACGCCACGCTCCATCTCGCCGGCGTTCACCGAGACCATGCCACTCGCGAGCAGCGACCGCGCACGCCCCCGGCTCGGCGCGCGGCCGCTCGCCATCGGCATCAGCGCGTCGATCGACGCGCGCGCCGTGACGTGCTGCCCGCTGATATGCCAGTACCAATAGAGCGCACCGCACAGCAAGAGCCCGTGCTCGACCGCATCCGCCGCGGCAGGCTCGCGCGGCGGGAGACCGAGGCGCGCCTGCGCGGTGAACCAGCCGATCGCCGCCCGCATGTTGGCGTCGTCACGGCGGGCACGCTGCATGGCCGCAAGCTGCGTCGTGCCGGTGATACCCGCATGCACGTCGTCCGCACACGCCAGAAATACCATGGCGTGCGCGCGCTGCACCGCCTCCGCCTCGCCGCGCTCCCGCAGCGAATCGGCGGCGAACGCCCGGATCGGTTCCAGTAGCGCATAGCGCGCACCGGCGTCCAGCACACGCACGAGGCCGTGGTCGACCAGCGCGCGCAGTTCGTCGGGCGCGCGCCATCGATCGGGCGCGGCGTAGCACACTACTTCCATCTCCGAGAGTGCCCAGCCGTCGGCGAATACCGACAGGTAGCGCAACAGCTGCTGTTCGGCCGCGTCCAGCAGCGAATCGCTCCAGGCGATGGTGGCGCGCAGTGTGCGCTGGCGCCACTGGAGATCGCGATCGTCGGCGGTCGGCAGATCGATCGCGTCGTCCAGCTGCTGCCGCAACGCGGCCGGCTCGAACAGGCGAAGTCGCGCCGCGGCCAGCTCGAGCGCCAGCGGCATCCCGTCGAGTCGAGCGCAAATCGCTGCGACGTCGGCCCGGTTGGCGGTGGTGAGTGCGAACGCGGGTTGCGCCTTCACCGCACGGTGCACGAAGAGCTCGACGGCGGTGGCAGGCAGCAGCGCGTCCACGCGTAACACGTGCATATCGGGAACGACCAACGTCGGTACCGCGAGCGCGTGCTCGATGCCGATCGTGAGCGGTGCCCGACTGGTCGTGATCACGCACACGCCGGAACAACGCGACACCAGCTCGGCGATGTCGGCGGCCGAGTCGCTCGCGTGCTCCATGTTGTCGAGCAGCAAGAGAGTGCGGCCTCCGCCGATCACCGTCGCGATCGCGTCCAACGCCGAGCGGCCGTGTGCTTCGGCGATGCCGAGCGCGGTGCTGATGGTGGGCATTACGCCACTCGCCTCGGTCACCGTGGCGAGTGACACGTAGGCGGCACCGTGAGGGAAGTCGTTCTGCAGCTGCGTGAAGAGTTCGATCGCGACGCGCGACGTGCCGGTGCCAGCGGCACCCGTCAGGGCGAGCACCCGCGCACCGGCGCGCACGCGTGCCATCGCCTGCGCGAGGACCGCCTCGCGGCCCAGGAGGGCGTCGTCGGCCGTTGGCACGGCGCCGGCGATCACGGGGACCGACCGCGCCGCGCCTGCCGGAGGATGGCCGCCGC
>CAMBRJ010000066.1 GCA_945870175.1 Gemmatimonas phototrophica | reverse complement strand
ACGCGGTCGATGCCGACGCGCGACAGCTCCGTGGCCGAGTACGCGGACGCAACGATCGTCAGGGCGAACAATCGGTCGAGGCGACGCAGGTAGGACGACGACGCATCACCGAGCGCACGGGACACCCGCCCGGCGCCGAGCCCCCGGGGCGTGAGCAGCTGCGTGAGGTTGGTGTGATAAAAACTCACCAACGGCACGCCGAGCAGGCGCGTGGCATGCTGTACGATCCACGGCACCACAAACGGACTGCCGACCTCGACCAGACTGGGCCGTTCCTGACGAATGATGCGCCCCACCGAGCGCGGCGCGAGCATAAAGCGGTACGGGCGCTGACGCGGAATAGGCGGCCCTTTCAGGCGATATATGCGCACGCCGTCAGCATCGGTGATGCTATCGTGCGCCCCCGGCACCACCACGGTGTGCCGCAGCCACGGGCGGGTGGACACGTAGTTCCCTTTCTCGAGCAGGTAGGTGCGAATCCCCCCGCTCGTTTCGCCAAACCATTCGGTGATGTCGAGGACAGCGAGGGCAGCGTCGGCACGCAGCAGCAACAGAGCACTCCTGGACGATAAGCGACGATGGCCGACTCTCCGCAGAGCGCCGGCCATCGTCGAACGACTGCTTCACCGTCAGTCGAATTAATTCATGCCCGACAGCGCGGCCACCGTAGTGGCACCAGCGGGCGTTTCGATGACGAAGGTCACGCGACGATTGAGTTCGGCTCCATCGGCAGTCCCCTGTGCGCCGGGACGAACCAGACGAGCCTTTCCATAACCTACCGTGCGCAGCGCGGAACCATCGAGGCCTTTGGTCACGAGGACGTCACGAACGGCGTCGGCGCGCTCGCGCGACAAACGCAAGTTGTAGCCCACCGATCCGGCGGGATCGGCAAAGCCTTCGATCGTGATCGTGGCCCCCTTGTAGTGCTGGTTCGCGACCTGCGCAAACTTGGCCAACGCCGCCTGGTCAACCGGCCGTACCGCGGCGTCATCGAACGCAAAGTGCACCGGCATCGCAAACTGCACCTGCCCATCCATGGCCGTGATCTTCGCGCCGAACTCCGTACGCATCGTGATGAGATCGTTGCGCAGCGCGTTCAGATCCGTGCGCAGACCGTTCACATCCGTGCGCAGACCGTTCACATCCGTGCGCAACGCCGCGTCACCCGCCACGCGCTCCGTCTTCTCGCTGCTCAGCGCGACGCGCTGTTCTTCGAGGCCCTTGCGGACAAAACCCTTCGTGGCGCATGCGCCCAGCGTGCTCGCCGCCAGTACCACCATGGCCACATACTTTACCTGTCGCATGACGTCTCCTGTTTCCCGTCGTGAAGTGCCGCTCGGCATCGACGAACATCCATCGGGCCCGCTGCAAATGCGTCGCGCATAACGCGAGCCACGACGAGAATCTGGCCAAACCTCTCGGCTTCCGATGTGCGGCACATCACGCATTTCGTACCAATTTCGGCGCGTCGTGCGCACCATCACAGAGCACACGACGCGAGCGGCATGCTGCCCTGCTTCAGCTCGGCACCTTCGCCAACCACTCACCACCATCGATCACGAAGATCGATCCGGTGATCCAGTCGCCCGCTGGTGACGCGAGAAACGCGACCATGTTCGCGATGTCCCGCGGCGATCCCCAGCGCCCCAGTGGAATCCCCTTCTTCGCGTACTCGGCCATACGCGCATCGGCGGCGGCGAACACGTCAGGCACACCGCTGTCCGCGGGCGGCGTGAAGGCTTTGCGCACCCCGTCGGTGGGAATCGGTCCCGGCGCGATCGCATTCACGCGAATGCGCTGCGGCGCCCACTCCACGGCGAGCGTGCGCGTGAGTGCGTCGACACCCGCCTTGGCCGCCGTGGCGTGCGCCATCATGGGCCAGCCACGGTAGTGCAGCGTCATGGACGTGCTCACGATGCGTCCACCGCCTTGCGCCGCCATGATCGGATACACGGCCTGCGAGCAGTAGAAGGTGCCGTACAGATCGATCTCCACCACACTCTTCCACGCATTCGGCGACAGCGTGGCGCTGGGCGCGTAGAAGTTGCCGGCGGCGTTGTTCACGAGCACATCGATGCGACCCAGCTGCTGCGCGACGCCATCAACGGCCGCCTTGACCTGTTCGGGGTCGCGCACATCGAGCTGCACCGCAGTGACCTTGCCGCCGCGGGACGCGATGTCGGCCCGCGCCGCTTCGAGATTAGCCGGCTTCCGACTTGCCATGACCACATGCGCGCCGAGCTCGGCAAGCAATTGCGATATGCCGAGGCCAATTCCGGTGCCACCACCCGTGACCAGCGCGACCTGCCCATCGAGCAGCCCCGGACGGAAAATCGCAGCGATGCTTGCGAGGTCGGAACCACCAGTCGTGTCATGCATGCACTCACTCCGTGTGAAGGAACCGGGAAGGGACATCGAGGCCGTTGGGCGGCACGGGGGCGAGCAGCAACGCCACCTGTTCGTCAAGACAGAAGCTGCGACGATGATGTGGGGTGAGCCCCAGTTCGTCGAGGGCGGCGCGATGGGCGGCGGTCCCATAGCCGCTGTTGCGCTCCCACGCGTAGCCATCGTATCGCGCCGCGAGGGCATGCATGAGCCGGTCGCGCGTGACCTTGGCCACGATGGACGCACAGGCGATCGCGTAGCACTTTCCGTCGCCCTTCACCACGGCGGTGTGCACCGTGCCCAGGGTTCGCAGGGGCTTGCCGTCGATCAGCACGTGATGCGGCGCGCAGCCCAGGCGGCCGGGCACGCGGTCCAGCGCCCGACGCATGGCGAGCACGGTGGCGTGATAGATGTTGATGCGGTCGATCTCGCGGGCGCTGGCGGCCCCGAGCGAGACGACGAGGGCCTGCTCGTAGATGCGGGCGGCGAGCACCACGCGGGTGGCGGCATCGAGCTTTTTGGAATCGTCGACGCCCGCGATGGCGCGGCGGCCGGGCGGCATGACGATGGCGCATGCGACAACGGGGCCCGCAAGCGGGCCCCGTCCGACTTCATCCACACCCACCAGGAGCGGCCCGTGTTGCGCACGCAGGGTGCGCTCGATCGGCGTCCACCGAGCCACCTGGGCCGGCTTCCTGGTGCCGCGTGAAACGCGCGTCCTTACGCGCCGCGAGGGGCGCGCACGACCTTACGTTCCTTGATACGCGCCGCCTTACCCGTCACGTCGCGGAGATAGTACAGCTTCGCCCGGCGCACGGCGCCACGGCGAACGACGACGATCTCGGCCACCATCGGGCTGTGGATCGGGAAGATGCGCTCCACGCCGACACCGTTCGAAATCTTGCGCACGGTGAACGTCTCGCTGACACCACCGCCACGACGCGCGATGCACACGCCTTCAAACGCCTGCACGCGTTCCTTATCGCCTTCTTTCACGCGCACGTTGACACGCAGCGTGTCACCCGGGCGGAACGGCGTAATGGGCTTCATCCACTCTTTTTGCGTTTCGATAAACGGATGCATAGTTCTCTCCGGGGCCAAAACGCGCCCGGTTCAGGTGCTGCAGATCCGGCGGTACGACGTCGATCTGCCATGAAGCCGAAGCCCGGGCAGCGAACGACACCAACACCAACGGTGCGAGAGGCCATGACGCAGACTGGGAGCGAAGTCCCCCGATCCGGAACCGACGTGGCATCGCCGCCCGGTATATTCCGGGGAGGCACAACAGTCTCGAAAGACCCGTAAAACACTAGAGCTTCAGAAGATACCAGAGGAATTGGCGCTGGCGCTAGTGCCCCGACCTCCCGTAGCGTTGGGCCATCCTCCGTTTCGGCCTCCCCGCGCCTCATTCGGTCTCGCCGAACCTCCACCAGTGCCCCCCCTCTCGTGACCTCTCCGCTCGAGCCCGCTCGCCCCACCGCGCCGCTGACCTATCCCACGACGCGGACGGTCGACCAGGCAGACGAGTACCACGGAACACTGATCGCCGACCCGTTCCGATGGCTGGAAGACGACAGCTCGGCCGAGACGACCGCGTGGGTGGCGGCGCAGAACCGGGTCACCTTCGGGTACCTGGATCAGATCCCCTACCGCGACGCCCTCCGCGCGCGACTGACCGAGCTGGTGGACTACCCACGGTACTCCGCCCCGGTCGTGAAGAAGCCCTGGCACCTCTTCACCAAGAACGACGGCCTCCAGAATCAGGCGGTCTACTACGTCCAGGAAGGCGCCGCCGGCGCACCGGTCGTCCTGATCGATCCCAACGCCCTCTCGGCCGACGGCACGACCCGGGTAGCCGGCCTGACGTTCAACAAAGCCGGCACGCGCATCGCCTACATGCTGAGCCACGCCGGCTCCGACTGGCAGCAGATCCGCGTCATCGATATGGCCACGCGCGAGCATCTGCCCGATGCGGTCGACTGGGTGAAGGTGTCCGGCATCGCCTGGCATGGGGATGGCTTCTTCTACAGCCGCTATCCCGCGCCCGACAATGCCGACGCCGCCTTCTCGTCGATGAACGAGGACCATCAGGTCTATTTCCACGCGCTTGGCACGCCGCAGTCGGCGGACCGTCTGGTATACCGCGACCGCACCAACGCACAGCGTTTCCACACGGTCGGCACCACGGAAGACGAGCGCTTCGCCGTGCTCACCGTGAGCGATCGCGGGCAGGGGAAGGATGGCAACGCGCTTCACGTGCTGGACCTCAGCGTGCCCGACGGCGCCTTTACCCCGCTGTGGACCACGTTCGACGACCAGATGGATGTGCTGGACAACGTGGGCGATCAGTTCCTCGTGCTCACGAACCGCCACGCGCCCAATCAGCGCGTCGTGCGCATCGATCTCGCCGCTTCCGACGAAGCGAACTGGGTCACGGTGATCGCCGAACGCACCGAGCCGGTCAGTGGCATGTCCACCGCCGGCGGGCGCCTGTTCGCCACGTATCTGAAAGACGTGACCACGCGCGCCTACGTGCATACGCTCGACGGCCGCGTGGAGCGCGAGATCACGCTGCCTGGCATCGGAACAGCCGGCGGCTTCGATGGCGAGCACGATGCGACGTCGGTGTACTACAGCTTTACCTCGTTCACGGCGCCGATCACCGTATATCGGTACGACATCGCATCGGGGCACAGTACGCAGCTACGCGACGTCACCCTGCCATTCGACCCCACGCAGTTCGACACGACGCAGGTGTTCGTGACGAGTAAGGATGGCACCAAGGTGCCCGCGTTTATCGTCGCTCGCAAAGGTCTCGTGCTCGACGGCGCGAATCCCACGATGTTGTACGCCTACGGCGGCTTCAACGTGTCGTTGCCTCCGAACTTCAGCGCGATGCGCGTGGCTTTCCTCGAGCAGGGCGGCGTGTACGTGCAGGCTAACCTGCGTGGCGGTAACGAGTACGGTGAGGCGTGGCACCAGGCGGGCATGAAGGAGAAGAAGCAGAATGTCTTCGACGACTTCGTGGCCGTGGCCGAGTGGCTGTTCGCGCACGGCTATACCAGCAGCGACAAGCTCGCGATCGCAGGCGGCTCCAACGGCGGCTTGTTGGTCGGCGCGATCATGACGCAGCGTCCCACCCTGGCGAAGGTCGCGTTGCCGGCCGTCGGAGTGATGGACATGCTGCGCTTTCACAAATTTACGATCGGCTGGAACTGGATTGCCGACTATGGATCGAGTGACGACGCCGAGGGCTTTCGCTATCTCCTGGCCTACTCGCCGCTGCACAACCTGACCGACGGCACGGCGTATCCCGCCACCCTCATCACGACCGCCGATCACGACGATCGCGTGGTGCCGGCGCACTCGTTCAAGTTTGCCGCGCGCTTGCAGCAAGCCCATCGTGGCCCGAACCCGGTACTCATTCGTATCGAGACGCAGTCGGGACACGGCAGTTCGTCACTCACGAAGCAAATCGCCGAAATGGCTGACGAATACGCCTTCATGTTCGAACATCTCGGCATGGAACCGACGTGGCGCTGACCGTAGCCCGCCTCACTGCGCTCGCGCTGCTCGTTGCCGGTACCGCCCTCGGCGTCGGACTCGGCACCGGCGCGCCGACGCTCTCGCAGCTTCCACGCATCGAGACGACCGCGATCGAAGGGATGCCGATCGTGGGCAACGAGGTCGCCTTCCGCCTGTTCAACATGCCCGACAGTGTCGCCGTGTACGGCACGCAGTACTACCTGCCGTCGCGTGGCACGATCATCATCCTGCACGGACTCGGCGCCAACGACGCGCTGTCCAGGCAGGCTGGCGACTCGTTGCGACGCGTGACCGGCATGAACATTCTGTTCCTCGACCTCCGCGGGAACGGACGATCGACGGGTGCACGCGGACGCATCGGGCACGACACGCAGTACGCCGACGATCTCGCCGGTGTCGTGCGTGAACTGAAGCGGGCGAATCCGTCTGGGCCGGTGTTGCTGGTGGGTATGCGTCAGGGCGCCGGCACGGTGCTGGCGTTTGTCGCGCACGCGAGAAACGCCGAGCAGCCACGCGTGCAAGGGATCGCGCTGGTGGACCCTATCCTGACGATTGACTCGCTGCAGATGGCGGGCACGCTGGACGGCGGCGCCTTGCAGTGGCACACCCGACGATGGCGCGCACAACAGCTGTTGAACGTCGTGGGCCTGCACTTCGCCGACCGGCTCCCGGTGGCGTATCAGCGCGCACAGCAGCCCGACGGACCGATCGCGCGCACGTTCAGCTGGCGCGCCATTCGCACCCTGCTGCCGCGCGATCCGTGGTCCATCGCGAATGACGTACCGATGCCGGTGTTGTTGGTGCGCCGAGAGACGCCTCGCGCCGCGCCCCTCCGGCGCACCGACCGGCACGAGGTGGAGTCCGTGCCGGCCGAGGCGTCCCTGTTTGCATCGCCCACGTGGCGCATTTTTGCACGGTGGACGGCGCAGTTCTCCGCCGACGCGGCCGTTCCCGAAAATATTCTGCCGTACGTGCCGATCCCGCTTACCGACACGACACGATAGCCCGACGCATCACTTCGACGGAAACGGGCGCGGGGCCGGCAGGTCGTCAGCGAAGCGCCACGGCGACGCCCCGTCACGCGTGAGCTTCACGTTGGCCATACGCGCGCGCACCATCGCGATCGGCATCGGTCCGCCCTGCAGCACCGCGTCGTGGAACTCACGGTCGGTCATCTTTTTCGACATGACCAGTTCCTTGTACAGCGCGCGCAACTGCAATCCGCCCAGCATGTACGCCGCCTGATAGATCGGTGAGTACGACCCGTTGAACGATCGGCGCACTTCACCCTCGGCGTTGGCGCGCTCGAAGGGGACCTTGTCCACCACGTATTCGATGGCCTGCTCCGGCGTCATCTTGCCCAGATGGAAGCTGAGCGAGAAGACGATGCGCGCGCTGCGATGCATGCGCCACGCGAGGGCCCCGAGACGGTCTTCCGGTGTGACATGAAAATCACGATCCCAGAGAAACATCTCCCAATACAACGACTGTCCTTCGTTCCAGAACGGCGTGGAGAACACGCGCCGATGCGCGTTGTAGCGCGCCGACATGAAGCCCTGCAGATGGTGGCCGGGATTCAGCTCGTGAAACACGACCGCGCGTGAAAAGTATGGATTGTTGCCGCGCAAACTCATCAGCTTTTCTTCATCGGTCATGTCCGCCGTGGGATACGACACGAGAATGAGATCGCCGCCCAGGAAGAACGGCGACACGCGCTGCCGCTCGGGGGCCATCATCTCCATGCGCCAGTCTTCCCGCGCGAGTGCCGGAATCGTGACCCAGTCATGCGTGGCGAAGAATGCGTCGGCTTCGTTCGCCAGATCGCGAATAAGATCTGGTTGCTTGCCGGGCTCGACATACATGTTCTTCACCTTCTCCATCGCTGCCTTCCAGTCGTCGCCGAGGCCCATCTCGCGCGCCGCTTTCTTGGCTTCGGACAGACTGAACGCATACTCCTTTTCGGCAATCGCGATCAGTTCGTCGGCCGTGTACGGAATCATCGCGTGGCGCAGGTCGGCCGCGAGTCCTTCGGCGCCGATCGGATCCCCGATGATCGGCTCGTTGGCCGCAGCCGCATTGCGCGGCGCCTGAGCGGCACCGCCGCCGCCCTGCCCGCCGCCGGCGCCCGCCGCCACGACCGGGGCCGGCTGCATGCCGACGATACGCGTGCGAATGGTGGTCGCGTAGCGGCGCATCGCCTCATCGAGCTTCTGATAGGGGTTGGTGGCCCACCACGAGAAGAGCGGATCGTACCCGTTGTAGTAGCGATACCACACGCTGACGGTGTTGCGGATCTGGTCGAGCTGATCGGCGGCGCGGTTGCCCACCGTGCGTGACACCTTGGGCGCCGCCGCGCGCGGGGCACGCGGGGCGCCGTTGGCACTGTCACCGGCGGGGCGAGCCGGTGCGGGCTCGAGCAGCGCGCGCAGACTGTCCACCATTTTGGTGACGTCGGCGAGCGTTCGGGCCGACGCCTGCGCATCGATGGTCTTGAGGTCGCGTCGCTCGTCCTGCAGTCGCAGCACGCGATCCGCGAAGGGCAGTAACGGCAGCATTTCCATACGCTGAATCTCCTCGCGATCCATCAGCTCGAGCTGATAGCGTAGATGATTCTCCAGCAGCGCGTAGTCGGCCTTGCCCTCCTGCGAGAGCTTGTCGAACGCGAGCTCGCCGAGGCGTGCGCGCCACGAGACGTAGAACGCCCGCGTTCGGGTGCGCTGCGCCGGCGAATCAGGGGCGTCGTAGCGACGCTGCAGCACCTGCTGATCGGACGCGAAGCGCGCAATGACATCGGCCATCTCGCTGGTGCGTGCCGACACAAGCGCGCCCAGGGCGGGCACACTCAACGCCGGATCGGTCGGGAAGTGCTGTCGCGTGGTGGACTTCACGCCGCCGGGCTGGGCGGAGAGCCCCATGGGCATCGCGAATACCGACGTGACAGCCAGCACAATGCGCAACGAACGATTCACAACGGACTCCTGCGGGTCGGGGAGGCGCTGGCCGTACGTGGGCCTAGCGCGGAGGGGGTCCCTACGCGGACGCGATCGTTTCCAGCTCTTCCCAACGGGCCATCATCGCCGGAACGGCCGACTCGAGTTCGGCCACCCTGCTGCGCACGGCGCCGAGGGCGGCCGGGTCGCGGACCACGGCGGGGTCGGCCAGGGAGACGTACCCCTGCTCCAGCTCCGCTTCGCTGACGCTGATCCGATCGGGAAGCGCCGCCAGCTCCTGCGTCTCCTTGTACGACAGCTTGCGTTTCTTGGCCTGAGTGGCGCTCGGCGCCTCGACCCGCTTGGGCGGTGCCGCCGTTACCACCACTGGAGCCGGCCGCTGCCGAAGCCAGTCGGTGTACCCGCCCACGTACTCGCGGATCACACCCTTGCCCTCGAACACCAACGTACTCGACACCACGGCATCGAGAAACGCACGATCGTGCGACACGAGCAACAGGGTACCGGTGAACGCGGTCAGCAGCGCCTCGAGTACATCGAGCGTTTCGATGTCGAGATCGTTCGTGGGTTCGTCGAGCACCAGCACGTTGAAGGACCGCGTGAACAGCCGCGCCAGCAACAGCCGATTGCGTTCACCGCCGCTCAGGGCGCGCACTGGCGTGCGGGCGCGATCCGGGCTGAACAGAAAATCCTGCAGGTAACCGTTCACGTGACGCTGCTGTCCGCCCACCGACACGAACTCGGCACCATCGGCAATGCTATCGAACACGCTGCGCTCGGGATCGAGCTGCTCACGCCGCTGATCGAAGTACGCGATCTCGAGATTCGTGCCGTGGCGGATTGCCCC
>CAMBRJ010000065.1 GCA_945870175.1 Gemmatimonas phototrophica | reverse complement strand
GCAGTACAGCGCGTAGCGCATCGACTCGGTGCCGTAGCGCGGGGCCAGCAGGTCGGAGAGATAGCCGAAGATCCACAACCCCACGGCGATGCCGAGCAGGTTGTTGACGAGCAGAAAGAGCGCACTGGTGGTCGTGCGCATGTTCGCCGGCGCGAGCTGCTGCACCGCGCCGACCACCGGGCCGAGCCACGCGAGGTTGAGACCGGTGGGCACGAGGAACAGCAGGAACGCCCACACCAGCGACGTGGCGTTCATGGCGGCGTAGGCGAACGGCAATGCCACGAGAAAGCAGACGGCCGGCGTCAAGGCGTACGCGGCGCGATTTTTCTTTGCGAAGCGATCGGCCAGAGCACCGCCCAGCCAGATGCCGGCCACCCCACCGATCAGCGTGATCCCCCCGTAAAACCACGACGTCTCGACCAGCGTGAGTCCAAGGCTGCGGATGAAGAAACTCGGCAACCAGAACGCCACGCCATAGCCACACACCGAGGCACTCGCGGCGCCGAGCGCGAGCAACCAGAACGTGGGCTTCGGCAACACCGTGGCCACCACGTTCGAGAACGACGGCGCGAACGACGACCCCGCCGCGGTCGCCCCATCAAGCCCGCCACGGACAGGATCCTGCACGACCAGCTTGAAGATGGGCGCAAACAGCACGCCGGCGCCGCCGACGATGAAGAAGGCCACGCGCCAGCTGATCGACGCGGCGATCAGGCCGCCGAACAGAATGCCGAGCGCCGAGCCCACCGGAATCCCGAACGAGTAGGCCGCCAGCGCCCGTGCCCGCTGCTCTCTGGGGAAGTAGTCGCTCACCAGCGAGTACGCCGGTGCCACGCCGCCGGCTTCCCCGAAACCCACGCCCGCGCGCGCCAGGAAGAGCGACCAGAATCCCGTCGCGAGGCCGCAGGCCATCGTGAACGCACTCCACAGCCCCAGCGCACCGGTCATGATCCACGGGCGACTCGTCCGATCGGCCAGCCAGGCGATCGGCACGGCCAGCGTGGAGTAGAGCATGGCAAACGCGAGCCCGCCCATGAGGCCAAGTTGCGTGTCGGTCAGCCCGAGCTCCTGCCTGATCGGCTCCTTCAGAATGCCAAGAATCTGGCGATCGAGAAAGTTGAACGTGTACGCGAGGATGAGCATCGCGAGCACGACGTAGCGAGCACGTGCGCCCGGCGCCGCGGGGGTGGCGGCAGCAACAGCGATGGAGTGCGACGACGGAGTGGCCATGGCGGGAATGTGCAGCCTCGAGCGGGGCGGCACATCCGGGCCGATCAACCCAATCGTGCCCAAAGTACCAATCGTGCCAATCCGCACCAGCGATCGCCGGACGGACGCCTACCCGCGATCCAGCACCTCGCGCACCTTGTCCGTCAGCGCCGCCAGCGTGAACGGCTTGGCAAGGAAATGAGCGGCGGCGTACGGTGTTTCCACGGCCTCGCCGTCTTGCATCGCGTAGCCGGACATCAACAGATGTCGGAGACGCGGATGACTTGCCACCAGCATCTCCGTCAAGGCCACCCCCCCCATCCCGGGCATCACGACGTCGCTCAGCAACAGCGCGATCGCGTCGCCGTGTTCCTGGGCCAGCTGAATGGCCTGCTGCGGACTGTCGGCGGCGAGCACCGTGTAGCCGTGCGCCGCGAGCGCTTTGACGGTAAACCGGCGAACGGCGGCCTCGTCTTCCACGAGCAGAATGGTCTCCGCCCCACGCGCCCGCGGCACCCTCGCCATCGACGCCGTCGGAGGCTCGGGCAGCTGCGTACTGCGCGGCAGATAGATCGCAAACGTGGTCCCCTGGCCGACCTCACTCGCGACCGAGATGAAACCACCATGCTGGCGGACGGCACCATACACCGATGCCAGCCCGAGGCCGGTGCCTTTCCCCACCTCCTTGGTGGTGTAAAACGGCTCGAAGATCTGCGCGAGCGCCTCGGCATCAATGCCGGAGCCGCTGTCGGCAACGGTGAGACGTACGTATTCTCCGGGAACCGCATCGACGCGGCTCGCGCACCACGCCGCATCACGCACGCAATTGTCGGTCGCCACGGTGATCGTGCCATGGCCAGCGATGGCGTCGCGCGCGTTGACGGCGAGGTTGGCCAGGATCTGATCGATTTGCGCGGCGTCCACACGAACGGGCCACAGCTCGGCGCCCGGCTGGAACATGAGTGCAATGCCTTCCCCGATCAGTCGCCTGAGCATGTTCAACGCGGGCGCCACCGTCGTGTTCAGATCCAGCACGGACGGTTGAATGGCCTGCCGACGAGCGAAAGTGAGCAGCTGCCGCGTGAGTTCCGCCGAGCGCAGGGCCGCGTGGCGGATCTCCGTGAGCTCCTCGTGCTCCGGCTGCGATGCGTCGAGACGCGACAGCGCGAAGTCGGCGTGCCCGATGATCACCCCGAGTTGGTTGTTGAAGTCATGCGCGACGCCGCCGGCTAACCGGCCAATCGACTCCATCTTCTGCGCCTGCTGCAACTGTGCGGACAAGCTCACGCGCTCGACCTCGGCCAGGCGCAACTCGGTGACATCGGTCAATACCCCCGACAACCCGATCACCACGCCGTCCGGATCGCGTAACGGCGCCCTGGCGGCCAGCACCACGCGTGGTTCCTTGGCACCAATGGTGACGAGCAGCTGTTCAACGGACTCACTTTCCCCCGTCTGCAGAACCCTGGCGTTCACGGCCCGAACGGCAAGGGCCGTGTCCGGCACGTAGAGGTCATCCACCATGCTCCCCAGCATGTCGGCCTTCGACCTCCCGTGGTGGCGTGCCATGGCCGCATTGACGAGCGTGATGCGTTGCGCCCGGTCCATGGCGAAGATGTGCGACGGGGTCGAGTCGATGATGGCCTCCAACTGGGCGCGGGCGGTCTGCACCTCGCGTTCGGCCCGATGGCGCGCGGTGACGTCCGTCGCCGCGACACGAATCTCTACTTCGCCCTGTTCGTCCATTGCCGCCGTGACGGTGAGCTGGGCCGATAGCGTCTGCTGGTCGGCCGTGACGATCCGCAGTTGGCACGACTGCGGCGATTGGTCGGCCAAGAGTTGCTTGCGCAGCAGAAACCAGAGGTCCCGATCGTCCGCGAAGACGAGCCGACTGAATGGCCGACGCAGCAGCGCGCTCCGCGGCGTTCCCAGCATGGCCGCAAGGGTGAGGTTCGCCTGGACGAGCAGCCCCAGATGGTTCACGGTGCAGAAGCCCACGGGCGCCAGCTCGTAGAGATCCAACCACCGGGCGCGCGACGCAGCAAGTTCGAGTTGTGCCTCGCGCAGTTCCTCGTTTTGCATCTCCAGCTCGATCTGATGCACGCGCAGCTCATGCAGCAGCCGCGCGGTATCCTCCGGCAACGGTGGTGTGCGCTCGGTATCGCGTCGGGATGCCGTGTTCACGCGCAGCCGATCCTCGGCCAGCCGGCGCCGTGTCCGCGCGATCTCGCCGTCCAGCGGCGGGCCGTCCAGCGGCGGGCCGTCCAGCGGTTGGGGCTCGCCGGTCACGGCATCCCGCCACCCGATGCCCGCTCGGTCGTGGCAATGGCGTACATCTGCCCCTGCTCGTTGATCAGCGCCGTGGAGACGATCGTGACGTCCAATACGCCCCCCGCCTTGGTCAGACGTTTGGTCGCGTACGGCTGCAGGATTTCGGAGCGAGCCAACTGCATCATTCGCGTGGAATGTACGGGCCGCAACTCGAGTGGAATGCGCTCGCCCGTATTCATGGCGAGCGCCTCCGCTTCGCTCCAGCCGTACATCCGCACCGCGCCGGCGTTCCACGCCATGATGCGTCCCGTCAGGTCTTGCACGATGATCGCGTCGTGGGCGTCGCGCACCACCACCGCCAGTCGCAGCAGGTCGTTGGCCGCGCGCAGTGATTCGCGAATCCGCACCGGCTCGCTGATGTTGAAGAACGAGAGGACCGCCCCCTCGATCACGTTATTGAGTTTGCGGTACGGGAGGATGCGCATGAGGTACCACGAACCATCGACGGTCTGCAGCTCCGCCTCGTAGGGAATCAACGTGTCCAGCACCCGTCGCACCGCCGCCACCAGACCCACGTCCCCCACAAAATTGCTGACGACGTGCGCCACGGGCCGCCCGACGTCACCCGGAATCAGGTTGATGAGCGCGCGGGCCGCCGGCGTGAAGCGCAGGATACGCAGGTCATGGTCTACGAACACCGAGCCAATGCCCGTACCGGCCATCAAGTTGCTGATATCGTCATTGGCACGCGTCAACTCGCCGATCCTGGACTGCAGCTCCGCGTTGACCGTCGTCAGCTCCTCGTTGATCGACTGCATCTCTTCCTTCGCCGTCTCCAACTCCTCGTTGGTCGATTGCAGCTCCCGATTCACAAACTGCAATTCGTCGACCGTCGACTTGAGTTCCTCGGCGGAACTTTGCAGCTCCTCCTGCATGCTGAGGAGGTTCTCGTCCTTGGAACGCGACGCGCGCGCGATCACCGCAAGGCGCTCCTCCAGCTCACGCCTCGAGGTGGGCGAGTCGGTGGCGCCGTCCGGGATGACGCCCGAGACGACGCCGTCGGTGGCCACCGCGTCTCCGCGTGGTGACACATCAGGTGGCGATGGCTCGCGAGGCACCATTGGCGACTCTTCCAGCAGGACCACATACAGCTGCGACTCCAACGACGCGTCCATGTCGTTCACCACCGGGAACACCGTCAGGTTCACCGACGTGAAGTGTCCGTTGGTCTTCACCCGCAGGCCAACGCGCTGCGAGATCTTTTGCGAAAGCACGGTAGCGCGCAGCGCCGCGGACAACGGCAGCTCGAGTCCTGCGCGGGCCATGGTCACGATGTTGTTGATGCCCGTCTCGCCCGCGGCCAGTTCGAGATACAGCCCACTACGGCCGTGCAAATAGAGAATGTCGCCGTCGGCCGTCACCAGCGCGCCCGCGGCCACGAAGTGCGCGAGCAGCGACTGTTCGGTCATCTCGCGCAGGGGGCGCGTAATGCTGTTGCGGGTTTCGGTACGACCGGGAAGCTCAGGCGCAGGCAGCGTCATTGGGGACGTGAGTAACGGGGGGCGTATCGCGCGTCGGACGCCGGGACGTTCGTCTACGCGGCGATACACCTTGGCCTTGCGGTCCACGGCCGTAAAGAGCGCGCCGAACTCGCCCTGGCTCTCCGACGTGCCCAGGATCAAGAAACCGCCCGGTCGCAGGGCGTAGTGGAATAGCGGGATCAGCCGCCTCTGCAACGCCGCATCCATGTAAATGAGCACATTGCGGCAACTAATCAGATCGCGCTTGGCAATGGGCGGATCGGTGGTGACGTCGTGCTCGCTGAAGATGAGCAGTTCGCGGAGGCTCGAGCGGACGCGGTAGCTGGTCCCACCGTTCTGGGCCACGAAGAAGCGGTGCAGCCGCTCGGGCGACACATCGCCCGCGATACTGGCCGGATACACCCCCGCTCGCGCCACTTCGATCGCCGCGCGGTCGATGTCGGTGGCGAACACCTGGATCGTGAATCGTTGCCGCAGTGCCTCCGTCCGCTCCGTCAGCAGGATGGCTAGGGAGTACGCCTCCTCGCCGGTGGCACAGCCCGGGACCCAGACGCGCACGACGTCGTTCGTCGGCCGGCCGGCAAAGAGCGCGGGAACCACCTCGCGTTCAAGCAGCTGAAAAACGTCGGGATCGCGAAAGAACGAGGTCACGCTGATCAGCAGGTCGCCAAAGAGCGCATCCACCTCAGTAGGCGCCTGCCGGAGAAACTTGACGTAGCCGTCGAGGTCGTCGATCTGATGCAGGGCCATGCGTCGTGCAATTCGGCGCTCGATCGTGGACGGCTTGTAGTGCGAGAAATCGCGGCCCGTCCGGGCACGGATCAGGACGTGGATCTTCGTGAGCGCGCGCGCGGACTCGGGGCTCTGGACCGCACCGGCCTTCGGCCGACCGTCGACGACGCCAAAGGCGACGGCGACGTAGGCGATGAGCTTGGCCGCCATGTCGGCTGGGAGCAGCTCGTAGTCGACCAGCCCCGTGTCCAGTGCACTGCGCGGCATGCCGTCGAACTCGGCGGAGGCTGGGGTCTGGGCTATCGCCATGCCCCCCTCGCCCTTGATGGCGCGCACCCCCTCGGTGCCGTCCTGGCCGGTGCCCGAGAGGACGATGCCGATGGCGCGGGTATGCTGGTCCTGCGCCAGGGACTGAAAGAAGAAATCGATGGGGAGCCGACGGCCGTGCGGCTCGACAGGCTCCAGGAGCTGCAGCGCGCCGTTCAGGTAGGCCATGTCGCGCCCCGGCGGAATGACGTAGACGCAGTTTGGCTGCACCAGCATCCCATCTTCGACCTCGAACACGCGCAAACGCGTGCGGCGCTGAATCAGATCCGGGAGGAGGCTGTCGTGATCGGGCACCAAGTGCTGGACCACCACGAAGGCCATTCCAGGATCGACGTCAGCCGGCATGCCGGCGAAGAAGGCTTCGAATGCCGCGAGTCCGCCGGCCGAGGCCCCAATGCCCACGACGGGACAGGCGACGACGGGAGAGCCGACGACGGGAGAGCCGACGACGGTGGCCGGCGTGTCGTGGGGCGGCGTACTCGCTGTGGTCTTGGCCTTTTTCATTCTCACTGGGATCTCCTGCGCGCCAGCGGACATCACCTCGTCACCGTGAAAAGAGTAGCGACCACGAACGGGCGGCGAAAGGGCCGTTGGGGCGCCGGTGGACGGCCTGTCCATAGCACAGCAAAACGGCCCCCAGAGAGCGGGGGCCGTTTGACGGGTATTGCTATGCATCTGCTCTGCCTGAACCAGAGCCACAGATCGGGATTGAACCGATGACCGCCCGATTACGAATCGGGTGCTCTACCACTGAGCTACTGTGGCGTTCGATCTCACGGTGAGGTGCCGTGTCCTGCTATCGCGCGGTAAACAGTGCCCTCGCGCGGACTCGAACCGCGACGCCGTTAAGCACTACCACCTCAAAGTAGCGTGTCTACCAATTCCACCACGAGGGCGCACAACACCTGCGGACTGCATCTGTGTTCGCGGAAACTCCACCAGCAGCAACATCCCAAAGATCCGCGGAACAACGGGAGCGACGGGGCTCGAACCCGCGACCTCTCGAGTGACAGTCGAGTGCTCTAACCAAACTGAGCTACGCCCCCAACAACATCCTGCACCTGCGTGTGCACCTGCATCAGCCAGCCCCAGAGGGAGCTGATAGCTCCAACGGGAATCGAACCCGTCTCTCAACCTTGAAAGGGTCGTGTCCTAACCGATAGACGATGGAGCCAAAGCCTACGTCGCGCTTGTCCTGCAACCCGCGTGTGACAACAGCACCTTCAGTAGCGGTAACGGGATTCGAACCCGTGTTCCAGCCTTGAGAGGGCTGTGTCCTAGTCCCCTAGACGATACCGCCGTCGCTAGTCGCCGAAGGCGACCTGCCGACGGCGGAACGTTCTTTACAACCGAACACCTTTCGGCGCCCGCCCTACACCCGACGCTGATACAGCATACTCAGCAACAGGCCCGGAGGGAATCGAACCCCCAACCGCCGGTTTTGGAGACCGGTGCTCTACCAATTGAGCTACGGACCTCCTGAAGCGCCGTGACCCACCAGCGCTTGCAGAGTGATCAGGGTGACCGACGGGAATTGAACCCGCAACCCCCGGAATCACAATCCGGTGCTCTAACCAATTGAGCTACGGCCACCATCGCCGAACGTGTGCGCTTTCACCCATCACGTTCGAAGCCAACATCCACTCGATCATCATCGAGGATGACGACCGATGGGAGACGCAAACGGTAACCAGACGAAAGACCGATTGCAAGCGGGGCAGCCGTACTTGGCCCCGACTTTTTTCACCCGTCGAACGATCAGTCCTTCGCGCGCTCCAGATACTCGCCCGTCGTCGGGTTCACGCGGACACGCGTGCCCTCTTCGACGAACTCCGGCACGTTCACCGTGACGCCGTTCGACAACTTCGCCGGCTTCGACGACGCCGTCTTGGTGGCACCACGCACCACCGGCGCCGTCTCGACAATCTCGAAAATCAACGAGTTCGGCAGCTCGATGCCGATGGGACGTCCGTTGTAGTACTCGGCCAAAATCTTCATGCCCGGCTGCATCCACGGCGCCGAATCCCCCAGCGCCTCTTCATCCATCTCGATCTGATCGTAGTTCGTGATGTTCATGAAGTGAAACACGTCGCCGCCCTGGTACATGAACTCCAGTTCCTGCGTTTCCATGTCCGCCTTCACAATCGTGTCCGCCGCGCGGAACCGATGCTCGAAGTTCGAACCCGTGCGCAGGTTCTTCAGCTTCGCCTGCACCATGGCACGCAGGTTTCCCGGCGTGTGGTGACGGAACTCGACGACACGGCACGGATCGTTCTCGAACACGAGAACCATGCCACGTCGGATCTGGGTCGCAGAAAAGGCCATGCGAACGACACCTTCGAACAGGGGACATCGGGGGCGAGCCCCCGCAGGATACCAGCTGGAATACCGCACGGGGCCCGAACACCGGACAGCACGACACCGGTGATCCAAGACTGCGCAGCCTTGAAAAATAACCTGATCGCCTCATCACCGGAAGGGACCCCGCCACGGGCGCCACCGGTATCCGTCACCCACCGGCCAGTTGCGCCAGCAGCGGCGACAACCCACGCCACACCGTCTCGGCCACTCGCCGCGACCCTTCGGCATTCGGATGAATGCCGTCGGCCTGATTGAGCCGCGCATCGCCCGCGACGCCCTCCAGCAGAAACGGCAGCAACGTCACGCCGGTCGCCGTCGCCGCCCGCACATAGGCCTGGTGAAAACGCCTGGTGTAGCTCCCCCCGAGATTCGTGGGCGCCTCCATCTGCACCAGCGCCACCCCCGCCTCGGGACGCTGCCTGCGCACTACCTGCACCAACGCCACGATGTTGGCATACGTCGAGTCGGGGTCCACCCCGCGCAAGCCGTCGTTCGCCCCCACCTCAAGCACCACCAGCGACGCCGGCTGATCGAGCACCCAGCCGGCCCGACGCAGCGCACCCGCCGAGGTCTCCCCGCTCAGTCCGGCGTTCACGATGCGCACCGCATATCCCGCCGAATCCGCCTTTCGCTGGAGCAGCGCCGGATAGGCCAGCTCCGGGTCGAGTCCGAGCCCCGCCGTGAGACTCGTCCCCAGCAACACCACCCGCGACAGCCCCGAGCGTTCAGCCCCCTTCGGGGTATCGGCACGAACGGCGGCGGATTGCGACGCCGCAGTTGCCGCCGCGCCCATCTCCCGGGTTCTTTCTCCCATCGCCGATCCGCGCCCGGCTGAATCCGAACGACCGGCGTCGCCGTTGGTGCCACAGGCCATACTCAATAGCGTCCACGCCACGAGTACCGTACTCGTCGCCCATCGACCGACTTCCCTCTTCTGTTCCAATCGCATGCTCGTTGCCCGTGGGTTAACCAAGGAATACCAGAGTGGCACGCAGCGCCTCACGGTGTTGCGCGACGTGTCGTTCGACGTGCCGCAGGGCGCGTTCGTCTCGATCGTCGGGCCGTCCGGCAGTGGAAAGACCACCTTGCTCGGACTGCTCGCCGGGCTTGATACCCCGTCACAGGGCACAGTGTCGCTCGACGGCGAAGAATTTGGAAGTCTCGACGAAGATCGTCGCGCCAAGCTGCGCGGCGAAAAGGTCGGTTTCGTGTTCCAGAGCTTCCAGCTGATTCCCACGCTGACCGCGCTCGAAAACGTGCAGGTGCCGCTCGAGCTCTCCGGCGCGGTGTCCGCGAAGGAGGCCACAAACCGCGCTCGCGACCTGCTTATCCGTGTGGGCCTGGGCGATCGCACGCACCATTTTCCGCAACAACTCTCGGGCGGCGAGCAACAGCGCGTGGCGCTGGCCCGCGCCTTCGTGAACGAGCCCCGCATCTTGTTCGCCGACGAGCCCACCGGCAACCTCGACGG
>CAMBRJ010000064.1 GCA_945870175.1 Gemmatimonas phototrophica | reverse complement strand
CTCGATCTAGTGGAATCACCACCACTGGTGCCGCCGACGGATCGTGAACAGCCGGAACACGGATAGACGGATGGCAAGGTAACAACACGGATCTGCTCCGGGTGTGCGACCGAGCACGTCGCTGATCTGAGGGCGTTGCGCTTTTGATTGAACAACACCACAACGACGCGTCGGCGCGTGGCGATGGCCCGTGGGCGCGCGGATCGGCTTATCCGTGTGGGTTCCGTGTGATCGGTGTTATCCGTGTTCTGGCGGTTCTCGATCTTGTGGAATCACCACCACTGGTGCCGCCGACGGATCGTGAACAGCCGGAACACGGATAGACGGATGGCACGGTAACAACACGGATCTGCTCTGGGTGCGTATCTCACGCCTCTTTCAACCAGTCGGGAGGCGATGTGGGGGCGCTTCCGGTGCGTGCCGTTTCCACGCACTCGGCCAACGAGCCAAACCGCACCATGCGACCCGACAGGCCCGGTGCATAATGGGCGTACTTGCCGGAATTGGTCATCAAGTTGCGGGCCTTCGGGGGCATCAGCGGTTCGGTGATCGAACACCAACAGATGTCGGGGAACAGCTGCGCGCCAAAGGCCTCAAGCCGCGCCATCGTCCCCTCGGCGCGGGCCAGGGCCAGCACGTCTTGCCCGACGGTGATGATGACGTCGGTGCCGGCCGCACGGTGGCCGACGGCCAGCTCGGCCACCGCGCGACATTCGGTCAGCGAGAAATGCGGGCTGCCAAAGGCGACCAGATCAATCTGCGGCGGCCCCAGGTTGAGTTCAGCCCACACGCGCGCCAGGTCGGCGCGGGTGACGGTGACATGGTCAGCGGGTTCCGGAAAGTCTGCTGCCTCGGGCGTGTGGCCCGCGACATGGAGCATCGGCGCGGCCGAGGTGGTGCCAAACGCGGCGCACATCGCCTTCAGATCATCGCGCGAAGGGAGGGTCGCCTCCAGTCCGGTCAACAGGGGGATACGGTCCGGCGCCAGCTGGCCGGCGAGATAGCCCAGCATTGGCCACAGTGCGTCATCATGCCCAAGCGGCAGGTCGATATGAAGCCGGCGGCGGGCGGCGCGGTTGGCGGGTACATAGACGCCGGACAGCGGTGCGCGCCCGGTCATGGCGATGAAAAGATCGAGATAATCGGGGTGTTTCACCGTGCGCGCCGCCAGCACGGTATTGGCAAAGACCACCGCGTTCGATTCCGACCAGCCGATATTCTCGCCCGCTTCTGGCGCGGTCTCCAGCAGGTAGGGCGCGCAGGTAAACGTGGGGCGTGCGCCCATCTTCACATACGCATCGGCCAGACGGGCGGCGCGCAGGCCAAAGCTTGGCGGCACACCTTGCGTTTGCCAATTGGCGTGATCGACCGAGATGGCGTTCATGGTGGTGGGGATACAGACGCGCCCGCCCATTTCGGCCATCGTTTCGGCAAAGCGCAGGTTGGCCGTGTTGGCCAGGATGCAGCCATCGATATGGCCTTGGGTGACATCGACAAGGGCCGTGGCCCCCTGCAGCGCGGCCATGGCGCAGATCACCTCCATCGCGATGCGCCGGGCCGGACCATCAGCGCCATCCAGCATGGCGCGATCCTGTGCCGACAGGGTGAGCGAGGCCACCGCCGGGGGTTCCAGCGGCAGGGCGACCCCGTCCACGATCAGGGCACCCTCGGATAACTCGACGCTCTGTGCCGCCATCGCCATCGCAAACGCCTCGGCCTCCATCCGCACCACCGGCACAGGTCGGTCAAACATCCGACCGGCAATCATCGCACCAAGGGTGACCACATCCTCGGCCTCGCGGAACACGAATGCCGCCGGCGCGATACCATTCAGCGCCAGATCCAGCATGACACCGCTGCCGCTGCACGATCCGCGCGTGGTCGGCATCACCAGCACCTTTCCCGCCAGCGATTTCCCGCAGAGGGGGTGATGCACGTCGATCACGATGCCCGTGAGCGGATCAACGCCGCCCCAAAAGCTGAGACCGTCCTCGCAGGCCAGCACCGTGCCAATGGCGCAGCCGGCGATGATCGATTGGCCGGTCATCGGGCGTGCCTCGCGACAACCTGTTCTGGTTTCATCGTGGGCGGCTCGTGATAGCGGACATTGGACAAGGCCTCTCGTGTCTGGTGGTGTGGTGGGGCGTTGAAGACCCGATCAGACGTCAAACAGCATATAGGCATGGGACATCGCTCGAACGCAAGCAATGGCGATGCGCGGCAGGTCCCGGCGAACTTTAAAGATCGGGTAGTCGGCAGCACACTCTCGCGCACCATTCCCGCTACATTGCCCGTCGTCTATGAAAAGCCTGACGTGACCTCGAACCCACAGCGGTCCACGCCACCGGTGTTGGCGGCTCTGGCCGTTGCGCTGATCGCCCTCGCCGCGCCGACGCATCTGGCGGAGGCCCAGGCTCAGGGGCAAACGCCGTTGGCGGCGCCGGCCCGTGGCAATCAGACGTGGCGGGATGCGCTGGCCGATTCCCTGGTGCGTCGCGCGATCGATCGGCGCAGCGTGCAGCTGGCCGACAGCACGCTGCTCAGCTACACGGCCAGCGCGCACGGTTTTCTGGCATTTCTGGCGCAGCTCGGCGAAGGCGTGATCATTCCGCCCAAGGTGGTGCAGAGCGAAGAGCTGCAGCTGTCGATCGCCTGGTGGCAACCGGGGCGCAGTGCGCAGCGACTGGTGGGTCGCCGGGATACGACGCTGCTGCCGGCCGACGTGGGCTACTATCGCGATCGTTACAGCGTGGTGCTCGACAATCTGCCCGATCGCATCCGACTCGGCGACGGCCAAGACGTGCGCGACGTCCCACACCCGCTGGCCGCGCTGGCGCCGCGCATCTACGAGTACGCGATGGGTGCGGTGCTGCGCATTCGTATTCCCGGTCGCGAGATCGTGGTGGACGAAGTGAAGTTCCGGCCGCGAAACGCCGCGTTGCCGGCGGCCGTCGGATCGGTCTATCTCGATCGCGAAACCGGTGCCGTGGTGCGGTTGTCGATGACGTTCACACGCGCCGCGATCATCGACAAGCGCATCGAGACGCTGGTGGTGACGCTCGAGAACGGGCTGGTGCGCGAGCGCTACTGGCTGCCGCGCCGGCAAGAGGTGGAAGTGTCGCGCGGCAGTACGTGGTTCGACATTCCGGCGCGCGGCATCGTGCGCGGGCGTTGGGAAATCTCGGGGTACACCGTGAACGAGCGCATTGCGCCGAGCACGATGGTGTTGCCGCGATGGAGTGCCGCACCGCGCGATTCGGCCAAGGCGTACCCGTTCACGGGGCGCGTGATTGATGCGTTGCCCCCGGAGATCCAGATCGCCAGCAGTGAAGAGGTGGTTCGCGCCCGCGTGCAGGCGGAGGCGGCCATTCGCAGTTCGATGTTGTCGCGGCCCGCGTCCGCCGCGGTGACGGGGCGCGGCATGAGCGATCTCGCGCGCTTCTCTCGCACGGAAGGTCTCGCGATCGGCATTGGCGCATCGCATCGCAGCAGCATCGGTGTGCAGGTGGGTGGTCGCGTGCGCTACGGGCTGGGTGATCGCCAACTGAAAGGTCAGGTGGCGATCGGTCCGGTGCCGGCGTTCGGACGCACGCCACTCGTTCAGCTCTTCGCCGAGCGTGATTACCGCGATCTCGCGTTTGCCGAGCGGGCCGGGGTGACGAACTCGATGGCGGCGGCGCTGTTCGGCAGCGATTACAGCACGCAGGTGGATACGCGCGCGATTGGCGTGCTGTGGCGCCGCCGGCCCACGAGTGCATTCACCTGGCGACTGGCATACGAGAATGATCGACCATTGTCGGTACAGGCGTCACCATTGTCCGGTCGGTTTGCGCCGACGGGTACTGCGTGGGATATCGAAGGCGTGCGCGCCGACGTGCAGGGTATTGGCGGATGGGTTGGGGCCGATCAACGCGGGGCTCGCGGGCAGTGGTCGTTGCAGGCGAGTGCCGGTGCCTTCGAGGGATTCGGTCCGCCGTCGGACGACGATCTGTTCACGATTCAGCCGTTGCTGCGGCCGCTGGTGGCTCGTGCCCAGGGGCTGGTGCAGTTCACGAAGCCGTTGGGCGGTGATCGGGCGCTGTTTCTGCAGACCTTCGCCGGCGTGGCCGGTGGGCGCGATCTACCGCCGCAGTGGCTGATCTTCGCCGGCGGTCCGTGGTCAGCGCCCGGCTATGACTTCCATGCGTTCGCCTCGCGTGCGATGCTGTCGCAACGCCTCGAGTTCCGGCAGCCGGTCCCGGCGCCATCGATCCCGCTCAAGCGATGGGGAAAGTCACCGCCGCACGTCACGCTGGCGCCGTTTGTGCAACTGTTGGCCACCGCCGGCGGCACGCCTGATCGCCCCACCACCGCGGCGCTGCGCCCTTCAGCCGGCATGGGCGTGCTCTTTTTCTACGATCTCGTGCGGGCCGATGTGGCGCGTGGACTGCGCGACGGGCGGTGGCGTTTCGCCATCGACATCGATCGCGGCTTCTGGGGGATTCTCTGAGCGAACGCTACGACGCGGCGTACTTCGACAAGTGGTACCGGCATCCTACGCATCGCGTGAAGACGGCGGCTGAGCTGGCCAGGCAGGTGTCGTTCGTGGTGCACACGGCCGAGTGGGTGCTGGGACGGCGCGTGCGCACGGTGCTTGACGTGGGATGTGGCGAGGGCAACTGGTATCCGGCGCTGCGGGCGCTGCGTCCCCGCGTGGCGTATCAGGGCGTCGATCCGAGCGCGTATGCGGTGGCCAAGTTCGGGGCGCGCCGGCATCTGCAGCAGGGGGGCATCGAGGATCTTGGCTCGCTCGATCTGCGCGAGCAGTACGATCTCGTGGTGTGCTGCGGCATGCTGAATTATCTGTCGATCCCGCAGCTCACGCGCGGCATGGCGCAGGTCGCGCAGCGCACGGGCGGCATGGCGTATCTGGAGCTGTTCACGAAGGATGATCACTTCGAGGGGGACACCGACTGGCCGGCGCCCAAGTCAGCGTCGTGGTATCGTGGGCTGATGCAGCGGACGGGGCTGTTTCCAGTCGGGATGCAGTGCTACGTGTCGGAGGCCGAGCAATTCCGGGTCTCTTCGCTGGAACGGCTGTAGATTCTGCCACATGACTGATTGGATTGCTGAGCCGTCGCGCTGGTCGATGTTTCTCGAGGAGCTACGCACCGAGCGCCGCGCCGGCGATGCGCCACGTCCATTGCGAGCGCTGGCGGAAGAGTTCGCGGGTCGTGTGCTGGCGCTGCTCTTTCCGCAGTTTGCGCATCTGTCGCGGCTAGGTGTGGCGGGGGTCGATGAGGAAGCCGTGCAGGTCGAGGCGCTGCTGCGCGCGGCGATCACGCCGATGGTGCGCGACGTCGAGCAGGTGGTCGCCACGTTCCTCGACCAGTTGCCGGCGGTGCGCGCGTCGCTGCAACTCGATGCCGAGGCGATCCGGTCCGGTGATCCCGCTGCCGAGAGTCTGGAAGAGGTGATCGTGGCCTATCCCGGCTTTCTTGCCACCGCCGTGCATCGCGTGGCGCACGAGCTCTACGTGCTGGATGTCCCCGTTTTTCCGCGGCTGCTCTCCGAGTGGTCGCACCGGGAAACCGGCATCGACATCCATCCGGGAGCGGTGCTTGGTGCGTCATTTGCGATCGATCACGGCACTGGCGTCGTGATCGGCGAAACGAGCATCATCGGCGATCGCGTGCGCCTGTATCAAGGAGTGACACTGGGCGCGCATGCCGTCAGCAAGAAGCTGGCGCATCAGAAGCGGCATCCCACACTCGGCAACGATGTCGTGGTATACGCCAACGCGACCATTCTGGGCGGGACCACGGTGATCGGCGATGGATCGATCATTGGCGGGAACGTCTGGATGACGTCGTCGGTCCCGGCGCGGTCGGTGGTGCAGTTCTCGAGTCGGGTGGAGCAGCGCCCGGCCGACGACGGACTCGAGTTTCATATCTAGCACTCCGCGCCGGTTTGCAGCCGTCGCCGTCAGTGGCAGCACCGTCCGCTCCCTCTCACCTCACCGACTCATGCGCGTCTCCACGATTCTCGACACCATCGGCCACACGCCGCACGTGCGCCTGCATCGCTTGTTCGACCCGCGCGTGGAAGTGTGGATGAAGCTCGAGCGGGCGAATCCGGGCGGCAGCATCAAGGATCGTATCGCGCTGACGATGATCGACGATGCCGAACAGCGCGGACTGCTCACGAAGGACAGCGTGATCATCGAGCCGACGTCGGGGAATACCGGCATCGGGTTGGCCATGGTCGCGGCCGTGAAGGGCTACAAGCTGGTGCTGGTGATGCCGGAGTCGATGTCGATCGAACGTCGCAAGCTGATGGCCGCCTACGGCGCCACCTTCGACCTGACGCCACGCGAGAAGGGCATGAAGGGCGCGATTGAACGCGCCACCGAGTTGGTGGCGAGCACGCCGAACGCCTGGATGCCGAACCAGTTCGCCAACGAGGCGAACATTCGCGCACACGCGCTGACCACGGCGCGTGAGATTCTCGCCGACTTTCCCGATGGCGTGGACTACCTGATTACGGGCGTGGGCACCGGTGGTCATATCACCGGCTGCAGCGAAGTACTGAAGCAGCACTGGCCGGCAATGAAGACGATTGCCGTCGAACCGGCGAAGTCGGCGGTGATTGGTGGCGGGGCGCCGGGTCCGCATCGCATTCAGGGCGTGGGGCCGGGCTTCATTCCCGACAACCTGCATCGCGACACGCTGGATGGCGTCATTCAGGTCACGGAAGAAGCAGCGTTCGAGTACACCCAGCGTGCGGCGCGCGAAGAAGGCATTCTGATCGGTATCTCGAGCGGTGCGTCGCTAGCGGCAGTGGCGCAGAAGGTCCCCGGCATGATCGACGGCGCGCGTGTGCTCACGTTCTGCTACGACACCGGCGAACGGTACCTGTCGATCGACGGACTGTTTCCCGTATGACGATGCGGTGGCGTGTCACGGCAACGGGGTGCGGCGTGCCGTACCCTGGCTCGTGATGCACACCCGCTAGCCGCACGGCATCCGTCATGGCCAATCGTCCGCTCATTCTGCTGCATGGGTACAGCGCCGACGGCAGTGCCTTCGGCGCGTGGCGCACGGTGTTGCGCGAGGCTGGATGGAGTGCGGAGCAGCTGTGCACGGTGAGCTACGAGTCGCTCACCAACGAGGTGTCGGTGCGCGATATCGCCGAGGGCTTCGACAAATTGCTGCGGCATCGCGTGGGGCTGGCCAACGACGAGCCGTTTGATGTCATGGTGCACTCCACCGGCATGCTCGTGTTACGCGCGTGGCTGACCCGGCGCGGCATGACGGCGCAACGGCGCGCGCGTGTGAAGCACGTGATTGCGCTGGCGCCCGCCACCTTCGGGTCGCCGTTGGCGCACAAGGGGCGCAGCTTTCTCGGGGCGCTGGTCAAGGGGCGCAAGCAGCTGGGCCCCGACTTTCTCGAGGCGGGCGATCAGGTGCTCGACGCACTCGAGCTGGGTAGTCGGTTCGGGTGGGATCTGTCGCACGCCGACTTGTTCGGCACCGAATGCTTCTATGACTCGAAGCGCACCACGCCGTATGTGTTCGTGTTCTGCGGGGCGCGTGGCTATGGCGGACTGAGCGCGCTGGCGAACAGCCCAGGCACCGACGGGACGGTGCGATGGGCCGGCTGCGCCTTGAACAGCCGTAAGGTGGTTCTCGATCTCACGGCCGATTGCGCGGACGACGCGCGCGTGCAGGCGCTTGATTGGACACAGGACGATGTGCCGATGCATCCGATCGCGAATGTGGATCACGGTAGCATTCTCTCGGCGCCGCCGCCGGCCCTCCAGCAGCTGGTGATCGATGCGTTGCGTGTTTCGTCGCGCCCTTCGTATGCCGCGTGGTGTGAACGCGCGGACACAACGGTGCGCAGCACGCGAGAGGCCATGGTACCGTGGCAGCAGTTCGTTGTGCGGGCGGTGGACGAACGGGGCGATGGGATTCGTGACTGGAATCTGCAGCTGGGTCTCCGCGACGGCGCCACGCTCGAGCCGTTCACGCAGGACGTGCATGTGTATAGCGGCGATGCCAGCTATCGCAGTTTTCACGTGAATCTTTCACAGTTGAAGGATTCGGCGGTGCTGCGCGGACGTCCGCGCCGGCTCACCGCGCAGCTGTACGCGAGTACGGGCACCCAGCGCGTACTTTACAGCGGCGCGATGGGCGATACCACGGGCGTTGGCGTTGCCGTCGAGGCCCCGAATCGGGCCGGCACGTGGTACGGGTCGCTGGATCTGTCGAGTGTGCTGCCGGGTGGCGCCATGCGATTCTTTCATCCGTTCACGACCACGTTTATCGAGTTACGTCTCGATCGCGAGCCGCTGACCGGACCCGGGATGGTGGTGCGCTTGCACGAGCCGGATCAGTAGTCCTTCCGCCATCGTTTCCTACCGACCTTATGATGACCTCCGACTCTCTTCGTATCGCCGGCGCGCAGATGGCGCCCGTTTGGCTGGACCGTGCGGCCACGCTCGCCAAGGTGATCGCGGCGATTCATGCGGCGGCCGACGACGGTGTGCAGCTGCTGGCTTTTCCGGAGGCGTTCGTACCCGGTTATCCGTGGTGGATTGAGTGGACCGACGGTGCGCGCTTCGATTCCTCGGTGCAGAAGGCGCTGCACGCACACTATCTCGATCAGGCGGTGCAGATCGAGGCGGGGCATTTAGCCGATGTGTGCGCGTCCGCGAAGGCGCGGGCGATCACGGTGGTGCTGGGCATCATCGAGCGACCGCTCGATCGGGGCGGGCACAGCGTGTACGCCAGCGTGGTCACGATCGACGCCACCGGTGCGGTGGTGACGGTGCATCGCAAGCTGATGCCGACGTACGAAGAGCGACTGACCTGGTCACCCGGCGACGGCCATGGACTCCGCACACACCGCGTGGGCGCGTTCACGCTGGGGGCGCTCAACTGCTGGGAGAACTGGATGCCGCTGGCGCGGGCCAGCCTCTACGGACAGGGCGAGGATCTGCATGTCGCGGTGTGGCCGGGGAGCGTGCGCAACACCGAGGAGATCACGCGCTTCATGGCGCGCGAGGGCCGTTCGTACGTGATGTCGGTGGCGGGGCTGCTGCGACGTGATCAGGTGCCGGAACAGACGCCGCACTTCGAGCTGCTGCAGCGGGTGCTGCCCGAGGTGATGGGCGAAGGCGGCACCTGTATCTCTGGTCCCGACGCGACCTGGCTGGTGGCGCCGGTGGCGCACGAGGAGCGCATCATTGCCGCCGACGTGCACCACGTGCGGGTACGCGAGGAGCGGCAGAACTTCGACGCGATGGGTCACTACGCGCGTCCCGATGTGCTGCAGCTCGAGGTGAATCGGGAGCGGCAGCGCGCGGTGCGGATTCGCGACTAGGGGACCGTCAACGGCCGCTGCATGATCGCTGCTCGAGGACGCACTGCACGCCGGGCGTGATCAGCGAGAGCAGATCATAGCCCGTCGATCGCTGAATTGCATCGACCGTGGTGAGGTACGCCGTGTAGGGTCGGCTGGCGATCCCGTTGACATTCGGCATGTTGACCGCGATGACCTGCACGTTGGACGGGTTTGTGATTTGCGCCGGTCCGCGGAGGTCGGGGACGACAACCGCCACCTTCCACATCGAATCGGGAATCGCGAGCGGGGCACCTGGCATCACACCCAACCCATCGACGCCGGGGCCCGAGCGATTCCGCGTCCAGATGCCGCCGGCGACGACGTAGATCTGGCGGCCGCCGGTGAGAAGCGTGCGCAAGAAAGTCTCGAACTCCGCCCATGGACCGCCGTTCATGTCCGGTCGCTGCGGCAACATGTTGGTGAGAAAGAACGTCGCGGCGTTGTCGCCGTCGGCACTCGTCCAGTCGGCCGACGGGGCGAGATGGCCGCGTGAATACTCGCCCCCGTTGATCCAGTCGTTGGTCGTGGTGCGGAGCAGGCCGAGTCGCGTGAGCGCGGTGTCGGCAGAAAAACAGTTGCATCGCGCCGCCGCGCCCAGATGGCTTGCATCGAGATGCCACGCGGCCCAGTTCGCCACGCCGCGGCGCGGATTGAGCGA
>CAMBRJ010000063.1 GCA_945870175.1 Gemmatimonas phototrophica | reverse complement strand
ACCCACCGCCCACAACGTCGCGCTGAAGGCGAGCACGAACGGCAGGCGCACCACCAGGGCCTGGGTGTCGCCGCTCAGCCACGTCATGGCGCCGGCCATCCAGAAATGCAGCGGCGGATGATCGAAGTAGCTCCACGACATAGGCCGCGCCACCGTCACCGCATACGACTCGTCGATGCCTAGCCCCGTGGTACCGGCCACCACCAGCCGGACCATCGTCGACAGCGCGATGACCAGCCACAAACCCGCCACCCACGACGCGTCGGCGCGCGCCGGGGTGGCCTCGCTCATACCTGCACCGGTCGCGCGCTCGGCACCCGACGCCGCCGTCTGGCATGCATCGAGGTGAACGCCGCCGCGTACACACAGCAGGCGAACCATCGCAGTGCCGCCGTGCGCGGGCCATTCACCGTGGCCGGTCCGGCACCCAGAAGCTGGCCGTCCCATCGGATCACGGGGTTGAGGAGCAACAGTTCCCGGTCGGCAGCACCCGTGCCGCTCACCGTCGCACGCACGTAGCCATCGGTCGGTCGCGCCACCGCACGCGCCGTGGTGACGCCGTGCGCGACGGTGACCACCGCGGTGCGCGGCAGGCCATCCTGCGCGGTGAACGCCACGCCACCCACCGGCCCGCGCACGCGCACTTCGAGCGTGTCACCGACCATGCGCTGCGACACAAACGCGAGCTGCGCCTGTCCACCAGCGCCGCGCACCCCGATGAGGCGACCGGCGCGAATCGCCGCGCGCACGTCGTCGGGGCGGCTTGAGGGCGCATGGAGCAGCGTCCAACTGACCCCCGTCTCACCGGCGCGGCGAACATCGTGCGAGTCGTCGTTCGCCATCGCCCACACCGCCCGACCGGACGAGAGGGCGGCATCCCACTGCGTCGTGGCGGGCGGCACGAAATGATTGAGCACTTCCAGCGCGTCGTAGCCCGAGAGTTGGCGGAGATCGGCGGTGGAGTGTCCGCCGCGCAGCGCCGGATGGGCGAGCACCACGACGGCGCCCGTAAGCGCGATCCGGTTGATGATGTCCTGCTTCTGGTGCACGGTCTGGCCGAGCGGATAGTCGCGCCAGACGATCGCATCACCACCGATGGCCAGGCGATGCGCCTTCTGCACGTTCCAGCCCTGCTCGTACACCGGGAACGTGCTGGTACGTGCCGCCGCCGACATCGAGTGGTAGTTGGACAGCCCCACGATGTCGTAGTGCATCGACTGGTACGCACTCGCCACCTGTTCGGCGGACTGACGGCCGTTGGTGGCACCGCCCCACGCCATGGAATGCGCATGAAAGCTCGCCTTCTGCCAGCGCCCCGGCGCCGTAAGTTCGCCGTAGGGATTGTACCAGCGTGCTCCGGCAAACGGACGCGACTCCGCGAACAGGTACAGCGGGGCCGTAGCGTAGAGCAAAGACACGAGGAGGAGCAGCGCGAGCAGCCCCGTCATCGCGTGGGCCGCACACAGCCAGCCGAATGTGGCCAGCATGGAAGTCATCGCACGCGCACGGCGCATCGATCTCCATCGCTTGGGTTCCCGCATCATCACCCGTCGTGATGCAGTCGCCAAGCATCCGTGCACAGCTGTGACAGACTGTGACCGGATTGTCGCGCGCGGCGTATCTCCCGCCGCGTGGAGCTAGTCCACCCCGAACCGCTTGAAAACGACCGGCGCTCGGCCCGCTACGTCCACTTGAGCGTGTCGTCGGCGATCGGCAACGTGCGAATGCGCTTCCCCGTCGCCGCAAAGATCGCATTGCACACGGCGGGCGCGGCCGGCGGAAGGGCCGGTTCACCCAGTCCTGTTGGTGGTGCCGACGACGGAATGAAATGCACCGCGACGACCGGCGGCGCATGGTTCATGCGCAGCATCGGATACTTGTTGAAGTTCGTCTGCGCCGCCGCGCCGCGCTCGATCGTGACTTTCTGGAACCAGGCGGCGCTGATGCCATCCAGCATCGAGCCCTGCACCTGCGCCTCGGCGCCGCTCAAGTTCACGATGGTGCCCGCATCAACGGCAGCGGTGAGCTTCATGATTTTGAGCTCGCCTGCCTTACTCACCGCGACATCGGCAACGATCGCGACATACGCGTTGTTCGCGAAACAGATGGCGAAGCCCTGCCCTTCGCCGCGCGGACGCTGTTGTCCCCAGTTCGCCTTGTCGGTGGCGAGCTTCAGCACGGCCATCATCTTGTTCGCGTCAAACCGCGGTGATGCGGGGACCGTGGCCAGCATGTCGAGCGTAAACGCCAGCGGTTCCTTCCCGGCGGCGTGCGCGAGTTCGTCCATGAAACTCTGCGTCGCCCACACGTTGCCGTTATCGCCCGGCGCACGCCAAAACCCGGTGGGAATGCCCCCGCGCAGTTTGCCGGAGCGCACCTGCGATCCTGGAATCGCATTGAACGGGAAACCGGTGGCAGCCATGTCGCCCGGTCCGCCTAGCATTTTGATATACGCGTCGTGCAGCGCGACCACGGCCCCGTTGCTATCGAGCCCGGCCGAGAAGAAGTGCCACCCGTTCGAGCGATAGTTGTCGTGCGCGAAATCCTGTTCGCGCGTCCACGTGAGTTTGATGGGAGTCCCCGCAAACTTTTGGGCAATGGCCGCCGCTTCAATGGAGAACTCGTTACTGCCGCGCCGGCCAAATCCGCCACCCAATCGCGTGATGTGCACTTTCACATCCTTCGCCGCGAGCCCCAGCCCCTTCATCACCAGCCCCTGTCCCGATGACGGAATTTGCGTGGGCGTCCACATCTCCATCACGCCGTCTTTCAACCACGCGGTACAATTCTGCGGCTCGAGCGTGGCATGGGCGAGAAACGGGTAGTGATACACCGCCTCGACGGCCCGTGCGCCAGACGGCAGCGATGCTGGTGCGTTGGCCTTCGCCAGCGCAACGGCTTGCTGGGCCATCTCACTGCTGTTCTGGGCAACCTGCGGCCCTTCATTCCACTGCACCTTCAACGCCTTCGTGGCGCTGAACGCATTCCACGTGGAATCGGCCACCACCGCCACCCCCGATGGCAGGCCCGCGATGCCATTCAGCACGAACGCATCGCGCACGCCGGGCTTGGCCTTCACGTCATCCAAGTTCGCAGAGCCTACTTCACCACCGAACACGGGACACTTGGTGTACGTCGCGTAGAGCATGCCCGGCAGCGTGACATCAAGGCCAAACAGCGGCGCACCCTTCACGATGTGGCGATTGTCAACGCCCGCGATGCGGGTGCCGAGCAGTGTGAAGGTGCTCGGATCTTTGAGCGTCACGTTGACGGGGGCTGGCAGCAGCGCGGCCTTGGACGCGAGTGCGCCATACGTGGCCGTGCGGTTCGATGCCGCGTGCGACACGACACCGTTTGCGGTGGTGCATTCGCTCGCCTTCACGTTCCATTCCAGCGCCGCGGCCTCAACCAGTACGGCCCGCGCGGCCGCGCCGGCGCGGCGCATCGCGGTGTAGTTCGCCACCGTCGATCCGCTTCCGACGCTGAATTGCCGACCGTACGCCGGATTCAGGTCACCCTGCACGACAGTGACCTGCTCCCACTTCACATCGAGTTCTTCGGCGATGATCATGGGCAGCGACGTTTTGATGCCTTGACCCATTTCCGAATTGGGCGCGATGAGGGTGACGACTCCGTTCGGTGCGATACTGACAAAGACGTTCGGAGCAAAGTCGGCGACGGGCGCGAGCCCGGTCGTTGGCGCCGCTTGGGCGACGGCGAGATGCGCTGTCGTGTCGAACCCGCTCGCGACCAACAACCCACCGCCGGCCAGCACACTGATCTTAATGAACTGGCGTCGATCCATCGCCGACGCACCGGCATTCGAGTCGTGGGTCATGTGCGCTTTCCGTTGGCGGGGGTGGCGGTCGCGGCCAACTCGGCGGCGCGCTTGATGCCGGCACGAATTCGCGTGTAGGACGCGCAGCGGCACACATTTCTCGCCATCGCCGTGTCGATATCGGCGTCGGTCGGATGCGGGTTGGACTTGAGTAACGCGGAGGCCGTCAGGATCTGTCCGCCCTGACAGTAGCCACACTGCGGGACATCGAGCTCGCACCAAGCATCTTGCAAGGCGCGCGCCTGCGGCGTGTCGATGCCTTCAATGGTGGTCACGGCGGCCGTACCCACGGTCGATACGGGCGTGCGACAGGATCGCGTGGGCACGCCGTTCACGTGCACCGTACAGGCGCCGCATTGGGCGATGCCGCAGCCGAACTTGGTGCCGGTGAGATTGAGCGCATCGCGCAACACCCACAACAATGGCGTGTCGGATTCGACCACCACGGTCCGGGACGCGCCGTTCACGTTGAGTGTGTACTTGCCCATCAAACGCTCCGCGAAATCGTGACGAGTGTTGCTCTCATGCTTCCCGAACGAACGGCTGACCGCGAACAGGCAGGAATCCATGCGAACAGTCGCAATATCATCAACCCTGACTGCGCTGTCTAACGCTTGCGTGGTGCGGCAAACGCCAACGCGGAGGCCGTCGGGCGTTCGCACCGTTCCACCAGCGCAGATCCCTACCGATCGAATCCAGTGGTCTCATCCGGCACAAACACCGGCTGTGCCGCACTAGGCCCACCCTTCTCTACCTTGTTCCGCGTGATCTCCGGCAATCCCGCCGCCTTCAACATCGCGTTGATCTTCGGCAGGTCCGCGGCAATGATCCGCTCCATCCGCGCCATCTGCAGGTCGAGCTTCGGGTTCAACACCGCCAGCACATCGTACGCCTGCTTGGGCGGACGGCGCTCACCGCTCGACACGAAGCTCAGCAAGCTCGAGAACTGATTATTGAGTCGGATCGGGAAGTTCAGCGGATCCTGTCCCGACTGATTCTTCGTCTGATAGACGGAATCCTCAACGGCGCTCAGCGAGTCCGCGAACTTCTTCGCTAACGGCGCGAAGGCCACGTTGGCGGTCATCTTCGCGGTGCGATCGGTGACATCCGTTTTCAAATTGCGGATCTCGATCACGCCCTTGTTCGCGTCGCTCATGCGGTCGCGCACCTGCAGCGCCATCCGCGTCTGCTCCACGAGATCGGCTTCGGTCGCTGCCGAGCGCGGATCGGGCTTCACATCGAACGTATACTGCACCGGCGCCGCACTGCCGGCGGTCATCTTCACGCTGTACGTGCCCGGCGCCATCGACGGGCCGGTGCCACGTCCGCCCCACAAGATCATGCCGCGGAACGTGGTGGCATCGGCGTGACGCATGGTCCACGTATACCGGTTCACGCCCTTCCGATTGCTCGGCTTGGCCGGCGCCGCGGCACCGAAGCCACGTCCACCACCAGGGCCGCCCGCGGCAGGCGTGGGATTGGTATCCGTGCTCGCCACCGTGGCCAGCAGCTTGCCCGCCTTGTCGTAGAACTGGAACGTCACCGGCATCGAATCGGTCGGCAGGCGATACACGAACGTCGGCGCCGCCTGTCCGTTCAAGCGCAACACCGGCACCGGCTTGTACAGATACGGTGCGCTCGCGGCCTTCTCGGTTTCCGGCTCCCACCGCAACGGCGTGAGATTCTCCATCACCCAGAAGGCACGGCCATGCGTGCTGATCGCGAGATCGTCGTCGCGCAGCATCATGTCGCTTACGGGCACCGGTGGCAGATTCTTCTGCAGGCTCTTCCAGTTCACGCCCGCGTCATGCGACACGTACACGCCACGCTCGGTGGCCGCGTACACCATGCCCGCGCGATGCAGGTCTTCACGGATCGCCCGCGTGAAATGCTCCGGCGCGATGCCGTTCGTGATCTTGGTCCACGTCACGCCGTAATCGGTGGTGCGATAGAGATACGGCGCGAAGTCGTCCATCTGATAGCGGTTGCCCGCCACCCACGCCGTGCCCGCCGCATGCGGCGACGCTTCGATGATGCTCCAGCGCATCCACTCCGGCAGTCCCTTCGGCGTCACGTTCTTCCACGTCACGCCGTTGTCGCGCGAGACGTGCAGCAGTCCATCATCACTACCCGTCCAGATCAAGCCCTTCGTGAGCTTCGACTCGGCGATCGTGAACACGGTGCCGTAGTACTCCACGCTCGTCTGGTCCTTCGTGATCGGGCCACCCGAGCTGCCCAGCGTGGCGGGATCGTTGCGCGTGAGATCGCGCGAGATCGGCGTCCACGTGGTGCCGCCGTTGGTGGAACGGAACACGACGTTCGAACCGACATAGATCGTATTCGGATCATGCGGCGAGTGTACGATCGGGTACGTCCACTGGAAACGATACTTCGAGTCCTTCGCGTCATGACCCATCGGGTCGAGCGGCCACGGATCGAGCGACAGCGACTTGCCGGTGCGACGGTTCAGCACGTCCATGCTGCCACCGTAGTTCGCGCCGAACATCATGTCGGGATCATCCGGCTTGCTGCTGACGTAGCCCGACTCACCGCCGGCCACACTGTAGAACGTGGAGAAGGGCGACGGCGGCGCCACCGGCCCGCCACCACCGAACCCACCGAATCCGCCGCGACCAAACGCCGGCGTTTCACGCACCGGCCCGCACGACGAACCAGCGTCCTGCTTCGCGCCACATACGTGGAACGGATAGTGGCTCGTGAGGTGCACGTGATAGTACTGACCGGTGGGCACGGCCACGGCCTGGCGCGTGGTGCCGCCGTCCTTCGTGATGATTAGGCCGTTGTCGTGCGCGACCGCAATGCGCTTGGGGTCGGTGGGATCGATGTAGATGTCGTGATTATCACCACCACCGAATCCGCTCGCGAACGTTTTGCCGCCATCCTTCGACACCATCGGACTCACCTGCGGTGCGTACACGACGTTGGTGTCTTTCGGATCGGCATACAACTTCGAGTAGTACCACGAGCGCTGACGCAGATTGCGATCGCCGCTCATGAAGGTCCACGACGCACCGGCATCGTCGCTGCGATACACACCACCATTCGCCTCATGCTCGAGAATCGCCCACAAGCGACTCGGCTTAGCCGGCGACACCGTGATGCCGATCGCGCCCAGCATGCCGGCTTGCGGCAATCCCTTCGCACGCGTGATCTCCTGCCACGTATCACCACCGTCGGTGGTCTTGAAGATGCCGCTGCCCGCGCCACCGCTCACCAGCAGCCACGGCTTCCGGCCGGCCTGCCAGAAGGTGACGTACATGATCTTCGGGTTCGACGGATCCATGATCATGTCCGCCACACCGGTGCTGTCGTTGCGGAACAGGATGTTCTTCCACGTGCGGCCGCCGTCGGTCGTGCGATACACGCCGCGTTCCTTGTTCGGACCGAACACATGGCCCAGCGCGCCCACGAACACGATATCGGGGTTGGTGGGATCGATGCGCACGCGCGAGATGTACTGCGTCTCCTTGAGACCCATGTACGTCCACGTCTTGCCGGCATCGAGGCTCTTCCACACGCCGTCGCCATGCGACACGTTGCCGCGGATCGGCGTTTCGCCACCGCCTACCCATACCACGTCGGGGTTGGTGGTCTGCACGGCAATCGCGCCGATGGTGCCGCCGAAATACTTGTCGGTCACGGGCAATGCCGTCTTGCCGCCGTCGGTGGTCTTCCAGACGCCACCGCCGGTCGTGCCCATGTAGTACTCGTCGGGGCGCTGGGTGGAGCCGGCCACGGCGACCATGCGGCCGGACTGGTTGGGGCCGATGTTGCGCCAGGAGACACCGAAGGTGGTATCGGCGCCGCGGGCTTGCGGAGGACCACCGGGGCCGCGCTGGGCGGAGACGGCGCTGGCGGATGCGAGGCAGCCGGCGACGAGGAGGAGACGGGAAGTGGGATGCACGATGGAGATCTTGAGGTGTTGGCGGAAATACGAACGGCTTCGATAGAGAAACGGCGCGGGGCTTTCGAGCGCTGCGGGGCTTGGGGCTGTTGGGCTATCGGCTCTCGGCCATGGGCCGTGGGACTTGGGCCATGGGTACAAACTCAGAACTCGGAACTTGAACTCAGAACTCCGAACTCACGGAAAGGCGGTGGACCGGTAGGCTTCGCGGCCGCCGATGATCGTGAGGAGGACCTTCGTTTTCAGGAGGGCTGACGGGGGGATGGTCAGGATGTCAGCGGAAAGGACGGCGAAATCGGCGTACTTCCCGACCACCAGCGAGCCGGTCTCCTTGTCCATGAACGCGGCATACGCGGCGTCCTTAGTGTAATGCCGCAAGGCGGCCTCAACCGTGATCCGGTTCTCGGGATACCAGCCGCCCTTGGGGGTGCCGTCGGGGGTTTGGCGAGTGACGGCGGTGTAGATGCCCAGCAGGACATCCATGGGAAACACCGGATAGTCGCTGCCGAAGGCCTGAATGGCGCCGGCGTCGTCGAATTTCTTGAAGGCGTTCGCCCGCGAACTACGCTCGGGGCCCAGCAGCGGGGCGTAGTTCAGGATGGTGGTTTGGTCGGGGGTGGCGAAGATGGCCTGGGTGCTGGCGATGACGCCTAACTGCTTGAAACGGGGCAGATCGCTCAGGGCAGGGACTTCGATGTGCTCGATGCGGTGACGGCGGCCCTGGGTGCGATTCACCTTGGCGGCGTGAGCATAGGCGTCGAGGGCGGTTCGTACGGCGCGGTCGCCGATGGCGTGGAGCTCGACCTGGATGCCGGCGGAGTCGTAGCGAGCCACGCCCTTGTTGAGGGTGGCGGCGGGCCAGAAGGGGAGTCCCGTATCATCTGACCCGACATAGGGTTCGAGCATAGCAGCGGTCTTGGCATCGACCGTTCCGTCCAGCATGCCTTTGGCGATACCGAAGCGCAGCCAGGGGCCGTTCACGCTGTCGCGCAGCATGGTATAGCGCCGAACGGTCGCCACCGACGCGTCGGGGGTGAACGGGAAGGCGGCCCGGTAGCGCACGCGGAGAGTGTCGGCGGCGGCGGCGGCGCGGAGGATGGTCAAGACGGCGTGCTCGGGGGCGCGACCGCTGGCGTCCTGAATCAGTACGATGCCGAACGATGCGGCTTTGCGGGTCTCTTCATCGATGCGCCGAGCGATATCGTCCACGGTGGGCTCGGGCACGAGACGCACCACGAGCTGGCGGGCCGACTCTTTCAGGAGTCCGGTAGGCACGCCCTTCGCCTCACGTTCGATCACCCCGCGCACGGGATCGGGGGTGGCGGCGGTCACTTTGGCCAGCGCCAGCGCCCGGCCGTTGGCGATGGACTGATGGCCGTCGCGGTCAGTGAGGACCACAGGCTGACCGGGGAACGCCACATCCAGAAAGCGACGATGCGGCGCGTTGCCGGGAAAGTCGGACGGGGTCCACCCTCGGCCCACCACCCACGACCCAGCCGGACGCTTGGCCGCCCACGCTTTGAGGCGTCGCACGATCTCGGCGGGCGACTTGGCGTCGGTGAGGTCGGCTTGATCGGTGGTGCTCAAATGCCAGTGCGCGTCACTGAATCCCGGCACGACTCGGCGCCCCTGCAGATCGATCACTTTTGTGGCCGGGCCCCGGTGCGTGAAGGCTTGGGCCACGGTCCCCACGGCGACGAGCTTGCCCTCGCGGATGGCGATGGCTTGGGCCGACGGCTGGGTGGCATCGCCGGTCCAGATGCGGGCGTTGGTGTAGATGGCGTCGGCGATCGAGGCCGCGGACTGGGCCGGCAGCGACGGCGCGAGGGCGGCGAGTACGGCCGCGACGGCGAACGTTTGAAGGGGCAGGTGCATCGGCGAGTTCGGCATGGGCTCCGATATAGTGTTCTGGTCTGCTGAAGACTATATCCGTCGAGTCAGCGTCGCTCTTATCCATCCCAGCTCCCCGCCATGCTCGTCGTTCAGGTGTTTGTGCACGTGCTCCCCGAGCAGGTGGCCGCGTTCAAGGCCGCCACGCTCGACAACGCCACGAACAGCGTGCTCGAACAGGGCATCGCGCGCTTCGATGTGCTGCAGCAGGCCGACGATCCCACGCGCTTCACGCTGATCGAAGCGTATCTCACCGACAGCGCTCCGGCCGAGCATAAGGCGACGGCGCACTATGCGCGGTGGCGTGACACGGTGGAGCCAATGATGGCGTCGCCTCGCACGAACGTGAAGTACGAGTCGCTGTTTTTTCCTGTGTGAGCTTTTCTCTGCGCCTCTGCCTCTCTGCGTTCCCGCGAGCGTAGCGAGCCCCTGCTGTTTCGGAC
>CAMBRJ010000062.1 GCA_945870175.1 Gemmatimonas phototrophica | reverse complement strand
CGGCACGTTCGGCATCTGTCCCTCGAAGCGCCAGCCCATGCGAAAGAGCAGGGTGCGGCCGAGCGCGCGCAGCCAGGCGCGGTGCGATTGCGGGACGTTGGGACCGAGCTGCCAGTCGTCGGGCGACGGTGCGCTGGCGGGGGGGGGCGTCATGCCGTTCATTTGACAGATGGCCGACAAGATCCGCAAGAGCGAACAGGAGTGGCGGACGATTCTCTCGGTCGAACAGTACCGGGTCATGCGCTCGCACGGCACCGAACGGGCCTTTAGCGGTTGCTATTGGGATCACCACGATGACGGCCTCTACCTTTGCGCCGGCTGCGGTCAGTCCCTGTTCTCGTCGCGTGCGAAGTTCGACTCTGGCACGGGCTGGCCGAGCTTTTTCGAGCCGCTGACCGACAGCGCCATCGAGACCAGCACGGATCGGCAGTGGTTCATGGTGCGCGTCGAAGTGCACTGCGCCTGCTGTGATGGGCACCTGGGGCATGTATTCGACGACGGCCCGGCGCCCGACGGCATGCGCTACTGCATCAACTCCGCCTCGCTCGATTTCAGCGAGATTGACGACTGAGGCGTCCGCAGGAACGGCGAACAGCAACAGCAACGGCGAACAGCCGGAACACGGATGACACCGATGGACGGAAACCACACGGATAAGATGAGAAGCGCTTTTCGCTTATCGGTGCCGTTTCCGTATTTCGGTGTCATCCGTGTTCTGGCTGTTCGCGGTTGCTGTTCGCGGTTGCTGTTCGCCGGTGCTGTTCGCCGGTGCTGAATGCGAAGAACCCCGACACCGGATCAGCAGATCCGGTATCGGGGCTCTCTCTCCCCACCGCCTTCCCGCGGTGGATCTCCAGAGCGTCAGTCGCGGATGATCGCGCCATTCACTCCGTCCATTGGGTCTTCGACTACGCGCAGATCGGGCGGCCGCGCGGAAGCGCGACGGTGCAGCTTTTTGTCGTGCCGTTGTCGGTGATCTGCAGCTTGGCGGTCGCCGAGCCGTCGTACGTGAGCACTTCGCGGCGTTCCTTGGTGGAGCTCGAGCCGTCGATCGTCATGATCACCTTCATGCGGCGAATCACGGTGCCGGCGGTCGGGTAGGTTTGCGCGGTGGCCGATACCGGGATTACGAGGCCGGTCGTGGTGTCGGCGGCGGTGCGTACGGAGGAGAAGGTCTTGCCGTCGCGGTTGGTGCCGGTGGCGGTCTCGTTGCCCCGTGACGTGCCATTGACCGTGCGCTGCGTGCTGCCGGCGGCGAGTCCCATGACCGTCCGATCACCGCTGTTATTTACCGTGGCCGTCACGCTGCCGTCGCGGCTGCGGGTGGCCGTACCGGTCACGGCGGTGCGGACGCGAATCGAATTCGTGGTGACACTATCGATCGCCGACTGCGCCGTGCCGGCGGCATTCTTGATCGTGTAGATCGACGTCACCGTGAGGCCGTTCTTGACCGTCGGGCCGCAGGTGAGATCTCCGGTGCCGGCCGCGAACAGGCAGCTGGCGTCGATGCGGATGCCGAACGGCCCGCCGTGCGGCCCGCGTCCCGGTGCGGCATTGCCGATGAAGGCGTCGCCCAATCCGCCGCCCATGAAGCCACCCATGCCAGGTCCGCCACCCGGTCCGCGTCCCGGGCCACCCCAGGGCATGCCGTTCTCGCTGGACGTTGCGTAGCTGCTGGACACGAGGTCCAGTCCGGCCGGTGCCGTACTGAACGCCAAATCGGACAGGAAGGCGCTCGGGCCGTTGCTGTTGTCGAGGCTACAGGCCGCCGCGCCCAGCAAAGTGGCGGTCGCGGTCAGCGTCAGAAAGCGGGATCGTGCCATGGGTGACCTCTCGGATGGACGTTCTGTTGAGCCCCGCAGTCGTCGCGAGGGCATCGGTGCGGCGTTCGAAAGAGGAGACACGTGGTCGCGAACGAACCCTACGTGCTACTCGCCGGCACTCGGCAAGAATGGGGACAACTTGTCGCGCAACTGCCGCAACGCGCGGCTCATGTTGGCTTCCACCGCCTTGACGGAAACGCCGAGCGCGTCGGCGATTTCACTGTACCGCAGGTTGCGTTCGCGACTCATCAGGAACACCTCGCGCGTGCGCGGTGGGAGGGCCGCGATGGCATCACGGATCGCGTCCTGTAGCTCGCCCGCCTGCGTGTCGGCGTCGGCCTGTTCGGCGGGCTCGCTGAGCGCCTCGACATAGACGGCCGACTTCCGCTGCACCTGCAGATGCCGCAGATGATTGAGCGCGCGGTTGCGCACCGCCTGCATCAAGTAGCCGGCCACGCTGCTGTCGGGCGCGAGGGTGTCGCGACGGCGCCAAAGCTCGAGGAAGACATCCTGCGACAGCTCTTCGGCCACGCCCGGATCGTGCAGCACGCGGTTCGCGGCGCGTACGACGGGCTCATACCACTGCCGGAAGATCGCCTCGAACGCTGCGTGATCCCCGTCGCGAAGACGGGCCAGCAAGTCAGCGTCGGACACGAGGGGCGTGGGATCGGGAAAGGACTGGCACAGGATGCGGCTGACGTGACTCCTCGGAGTCCTGACGGCCTCGGTTGCAGCGTATACTACATCGGACCACGGCGCTCGTGCGCTTGGGCCCGCCGGAAAAGCGGGGACGTAGGGTATCGCCATCCACTCGTGTCTCTTGGGCATGTCCGACGAAATCCGTCCATCCGCTGTATCCGCTGCCGACTGGGACGCGATCTCCCGCGTCGTCGCGGGGGAAAGCGACGCCGTCGAGTCGGACGCCGTCGCCCAGTGGTTCGTCACACATCCGGAAGACGCGGCGTTGGCGGCCATTGTTAAGGCGCAGGCCGATCGGGCGGCAACGGGGTCGATGGTATCCGTCGATACCGAGCGGGCGTTGTCGGTCGTACGGCGCCGGATGACGGAGACCCCGTCGTTGACGCTCCATCGTGGCGGTGCGGCAAAGCCCGCGATCGCGACTGCGACTGCGACTGCGACTGCGACCGCGACGCGTCGCTGGCGCGGGCCGGTGTTTGCGGCGGCGGCGGCACTGACGGCCATGGTCGGTATCGCGCAGTGGCGCAGCGGCAACGCCGTAGCGGAGCAGGTGTACGCCACGCCGGTGGGGCAGCGCGACTCGGTGAAGCTGCCCGACGGCAGCACGGTCGTTCTGGCGCCTGGCAGCCGCCTCACCGTGGCCTCGGGATTCAACGACGGCAATCGGGCGGTCACGCTGGAAGGCGCCGCGTTCTTTGATGTCAAGCACGACGGGGCTCACCCCTTCGTGGTGCATTCGCGCGGGGCGGAGATTCGCGACATCGGCACGGCCTTCTCGGTGAAGACGGATGCCAACGGTCGCGTGTCGGTGGCGGTGACGCATGGGATCGTCGCGCTCAGCGATACGACCGCCGGGAGTGCCGCGCCGGTGGAGCTGCGCGCGGGAGACCGCGGTGTGCTGCAGGCCGGAACGGTGGCCGTGACGCGCGGTACGGTCACGGACGAAGACATGGCGTGGACGCGTGGGCAGCTGGCGTATCGGGATGCGCCGCTGGCCGAAGTACAGGCCGATTTGCGTCGCTGGTACGGCATCGAACTGCAGGTGACGGATGCGGGGCTGGCGCAGCGCACACTCACGGCGTCGTTTCGCGGTGACTCGGCGGCGCAGGTGATTCAGGTGATTGCGCTGGCCTTGGGCGCCGACGTGGTGCAGCGTGGCGATACGATCCTGCTTCAGCCGCAGGGGCCGGGTTCCACGCCGAATCCGTAAACGGGGCAATCGACGCGCATATGTGGCGGTGGCAGGTGGGACGACGCGGGGTGACCGTGGGCGCGATTGCAGTCTTGATCGCGCCCCTTGCTGTCATTCACGCCGAGCGGGCGCCGGCGGTCTCCGCGCGGCGCACCGCACGCGCACCCGATCCGGTATGCGCCGTGCGGCTCGGGGCGCCGGACCGGACGTCGCTGTGGGCACCGCCGCTCGACCGCATTGTGAACCTGCAGGTGTCCGACGTCTCCGTGCGCGACGCGCTCGATCGGCTCGCCGTCGTCGCGAAGATCGAACTGTCGTACAGCGCTGAACTGCTGCCCGCGGGCAAGCGGGTGTGCCTCGCGCTCGATCGCGTGCCGGTGGGCGCCGTGTTGGAGTCGCTCCTGGCCGGCACCGCGTTGCGATCGGTGGTGCTGGGCAGCACGCAGGTCGTCCTCGCGCCCTCGCGCGCCGGGGTGGTGGCGGATGGCGCGAGCACGGGTGGTGCGGCGCCGTCCGCGAGTGTCGTGTCGAGCCAGACCATGGCGCGACGGGCCAGCGTCCTCGATCGCGTGGTGGTTACGGGATCACCCGATGGCGCGCCGCAGCGTGGCTCGCCCTTCGCACTCGATGTCATCGACGGCGCCACGCTGGCCCGACATGGCGTGGGGACCCTTGGGGAAGCGCTGGACCTGGCCGTGCCCGGTGTGTGGTCGTGGACGGCGAGCGCTGGCACACTGTCGGCCCGTTATGGCAGTATCCGCGGGGCGAGTTCGTTCGGCGTCAGTGCGCCGAAGATCTATCTGGATGGGATCGAGGTGGCCAACCCGCTGCTGGTGACACAGCTCGATCCGGCGCGCGTGGAACGGGTGGAGGTGATTCGCGGACCGCAGGGCGCGGCGCTGTACGGTGCCGACGCGATCAGCGGCGTCGTGAATATTTTGACGCGACATGATGGGACACCCACCGGCGCGCCCGTCGTGCAGCTGTCGACGACGGCGGGATTGTCGGCGACGGCGTACGCCCCGCGTGATGCGTTCGTCCAGGATCATGCGCTGTCGTTTCGCCGCGGGAGCAGTTCGCGCAGCCTCGGGTTCGGCCTCAACGTCGGGACCGTGGGGGCGTACGTGCCCGGTGCGTCGGAACAGCGTCTGTTGGCGGATGCCGACGTGCGCGTGGCTCGCGCCAACGCGGTGTTTACCGGTACGGCGCGTTTTTCGGAGCAGCGGGCGAATGCCAGCACGAGCCTGATCTTCGGCGGTGCCACTTCGCCCTCGCTCACGGCGGGCGCCGGAGCCACGGCGGCGTCGACACGCCTGCGGGCGCCGGCGAATGGACTCGGCGCCGCCCCACCGGATGTGAGCGGGTCCCGATCGCCGCCCGATACGACCGCGCGGGTCGGCTTCGCCGGTGATAGCGCCACCGGCCAGGCGCTGTCGCAGTACACGGTGGGCGGCACGATGGCGGTGATGCCCGATCTGCATTGGACGCACACGGTCATCGCGGGCGTCGATGGCTATCGGCTGCGAGGCCTCTCGGCGGCCTCGTTGCCAACGCCGGTCTCATCGACAAGTGCGTTGGGCGAAGGGCAGGGATCGGCCGATCGTGGCACGCTGCGGCTGCGCACCGTTGGGCGTTTCGATGTGGCCGAGCGCACGTTGTTGGCGGTGACGTTGGCGGCCGAGCAGGCGCTGACGCGCGATGTGGCCTCGGAGCTGGCAAACCCCGCGGGATATCGCGCCGGCGGCGGCGCCCTCACGCCGGCCATCGCGCCGCTGCTCACGACCTGGCGGCTCGCGCAGCGCTGGATCAACAACACGGGCGTGTCGGCCCAGGCCATGCTGTCTTGGCAGGACCGGTGGTACCTCTCGGCGGGTGGTCGTGCGGAACGCACGAGCGGGGCAACCGCCTCGGTGCAGCACGCGCTGTTGCCCATGCTGGGCGCGGCCTACGTGCGCGATTACGGGCCAGCGGTGTTGAAGCTGCGCAGTGCATTCGGTACGGGGATTCGGCCGGTGCGTGCGCTGGCGCGCGGAACGTCGTGGATGGGGCGCGGCGTGGCATCAGAGGCGCTGCAGCCAGAGCAGCAAACCGGGCTCGAAGCGGGCGCCGATCTGCTGTTCGCGCATGGTGTGTCGTTGCACGTGACGCGTTTCGATCAGGAGGCCTCCGGGTTGATCCAGCCGGTCGGCTCGATGAGTACGTCGGTCGGCGCGAATGGCCGCATCGTGCGCAACCTGTCGTATACGCTGCAGAATGTGGGTGCGATTACCAATCGTGGATGGGAGCTGCAGGCGACGGCGCGTCGCAGCCGTCTGCAGTTGGCGGGTACGCTGTCGCTGGTCGACAGCCGGGTCGCGCGTACGGCGACGGGGTACCGTGGTGAGCTTCGCGTGGGCGATCGCATGCTCGACGTGCCGGCCTCGACGGTGAGCCTCTCGGCCACCTGGTCCGCCCGTCGCTGGAGTCTGAGCTCGACCGCCACGCGGGCCGCCGACTGGATCGGCTACGATCGCACGGCGATTGGTGAGGCCGTCGCGGACGCGTCGCACGAGTACGACTTCGGTGGCCCGCTCTTGCGTCGCTACTGGCTGCACTACGGTGGCGTGACGCGCTGGCGGGCCAATGCGAGCTATCGGTTGCGCGGTGACCTGTCGGTACTGCTTGGCGGCGAGAACCTGCTGAACGTGCAGCGCGGCGCGCCGGACAATGCGACCGTCACGGCGGGCCGCACGCTGAGCTTCGGACTCCGCTCAATGTTCTAGGGGGAGGCCCCCCCGCCGGGCCGCGATGAGCCTCCACTCGCGTCCAGCGGATTCTTGTCGCATGTTCCGATATGGACCGTCGACTCTTTGTTTCCGCCGTGGCCGGGGCGACCGCCCTGCCCAGTCTCGCCGCCGCGCTGTCGCCGCGCTTTTCGCCGCATGCGATCCGGCGCCTGCTCGATGCCGCCGAGGTCGCGAAGGATCGCGGCGTCGCCCTGTTCGACCCATCCGCGCCTGCCTGGCGAGGCGATGCGGCGCAAGCCGACGCGTTCGCGGCTGACGAGGACTTCTGGGAGCCGATCCAACGGGCGTTCGATCTCGATCGCACGTGGATCAACCTGAACAACGGCGGCTGTTCGCCAGCCCCTTCGCATGTGATGGCGCAGCTTGAGCGCGATCTGCGTTTCTCGAACGAGCTGCCGGTGATTCACATGTGGCAGACACTGGAGCCGCGCATCGAGATCGTCCGACGCGAGCTCGCGCTGGAGTTCGGCTGCGACACCGAAGAAATGGCGATCACGCGTAATGCATCGGAAGCGATGGAGACGCTGATCTTCGGCATCGATCTCAAGCGCGGTGATGAAGTGGTGGTCAGCAACCAGAACTACGGGCGCATGATCAACGCGTGGAAGCAGCGCGCGCGCCGCGAAGGCATCGTGCTGAAGGAAGTGTCGTTCCCCGTGCCGTGCACGGAGCCGCAGCAGATCGTGGACGCGTTCGCCGCGGCGATCACGCCGCGCACGCGCGTGATGGAGATCACGCACATCACCAACCTGACTGGCCAGATTCTGCCCGTGAAAGAGTTGATCGCGATGGCGCGTGCGAAGGGCGTGGCGACGTTTGTTGATGGTGCGCATGCGTTCGCGCAGTTCCCGTTCACGCGCGATGAGCTCGACGTGGACTACTACGGCACCAGCCTGCACAAGTGGCTGTTGGCGCCGATCGGCACGGGCTTCCTCTACGTGCGCAAGAACAAGATCGAGCCGATGTGGCCGCTGATGGCGGGCAATCCGGGGCAGGAAGCCGACATCCGCAAGTTCGAGGAGATCGGCACGCATCCGGCGGCGAATCACAACGCGATTTCGGTGTCGCTGGCGTTTCACCGCGCGATCGGCGCGGCGCGCAAACAGGCGCGTCTCAAGTTCCTGCGCGATCGGTGGGCCAAGCGATTGCTGGCCGAGGGCAAGGGGCGCGTGAAGGTGCTGACGCCGCTCGATTCGAAGTGGGGCGGCGGCATCGGCTTCTTCAACGTAGACGGTCTCGATCCGGTCAAACTCGGCAGCTGGCTGGTGTCCCAGCACCGCGTCGTGCAAACGCCGATCGTGCATGCGGAGTTCAGCGGGATCCGCGTGACGCCCAACGTCTATACGACGCTGGACGAGATCGACCGGTTCTCCGAACTCGTGCTGTTGGCGATGCGCAAAGGTATCGCCTGACCTCTTGATCAAGCGAGTCGTGATGTCACGCGTGTGCCCGATCACCATCGCCGCGGCGACGGTCTCGATGGTTGTCGTCATGGTGCCGCGGGTGGTCGTGGCGCAGCCGTTCGAGGGCGCCCTCACCATGCGCCTGTCGGCGACGAGCGCGAACGGGCCGCAAGTGCAGGAGATCGAGTATCTCGTGCGCGGCGGGAAGGTGCGCGTGTCGATGAATGGGCCGGCCGGCGCGATGTCGCTGTTGTCGGTGCCGCAGGAGCAGAAGGTCTATGTGCTCATGGCCGCGCAGAACGCCTATATGGAAATGCCGATCAGTGATGCCTCGTCGAGCGTCGCGGCCGCAACGCCAGCGGACGCGAAGGTCGTGCTCACCGGCCGGATGGACACGGTGGCCGGCTATGCGTGCGAACACGTGACCGTGGCCAGTGCCGCACAGACCGTCGACATCTGCGTGGCGAAGGGACTCGGGGGATATGTGAATCCGCTGGCATCGATGCAGCGAGGCAGCGAGCCCGCGTGGCAGCGGATGCTCACGGCCGATGGCGGTTTCCCACTCAAGGTCACGATGCAAGACGGGAGCATTCCCCTCGAGGTCGTGAAGATCGAGAAGAAGAAGCTGGCCGGCGACCTGTTTTCCGTGCCGCTCACGTACACGAAGATGGAGATGCCACGGCGTCGCTGAGTCGGCTGAAACCTCCATCCTGTCGTCGCGGTAGGGAGGACTGCGGGTAGCGGCCGCACGACGCCACGGGCTCTGCGACGCACTCCGTTCCCGAATACTCAGGAGGTTTTCGTGTTCTTTCTCATCTCGGTGGCGATCGCCGTCATCCTGGCCATCGTGCTCCATGGCACCACGCGCCGTTTCGTCCGCAACCGGCTGCGCTACGTCGATACGGTCCAGAAGGCGATCGCGCCGTGGGCGGCCGGTGGCGCAGCGTTCCTGATCGGTGCCGTCCTCGCGCCGTTTCTACCGCTCGTCGGGCTCGGCACCGCGCTGACCGCGGGATTGGCGGTCGGCTCCGGCGTGGTGGCCGGCGCCCGTGACATCAAGCAGGGAACGTCGCCGGTCGTGTACGGGCCGTGACGGTCGGGGGGCCCTGAGGGCCCCCGCGGCGAGACAATTGGGGCATGTCAGAACAGTCATTGGCAATACGCCTACTGGATGTAGCGCTCGGGGGGCGCGACCTCACGCACCAGCATGGCCTGCGCGCCACCGAAGTCGAGCAGCAGCACGTCGCCGGCTCCGTGCTCGAGGCGCACGCTCATACTGTGCGGGGCCTCGGGGTTTTCGGTGTGCAGCAGGTCGCCGTCCACGCGGTACACGAGGTCGACGACCTGATCCTGCCCACCCACGTCGACGTGGTAACGGAGCACGCCATCGATGAGAAATTCCATGCGCACACCCGGGGCAAAGTCGAGTGACGCGTCGGCGCGCATGAGGCGCCAGATGCCCAACAACCAGTTCGTGCTCATCGCCTTACTATACACGATGACATTCTCGATGCGCAGGGCCTCGACGGCCGCATACGGCTGGGCGCTGGCGACGCTGCTCGCGACGGCGCCGCTCCGGGTGGCATCGCTGTCAGCCCAGCCGGTGTCGGCTCCGGCGGCCGCTCGGGTCACGGTCAACCACGCGGCCTTCGACAGCCTGCTCCGCGCCCACGTCACCGACGGGCTCGTGGACTACGACGCCTTCCGCGATGCCGCCGCCTTTCGGCGCTATCTGGCGTCGCTCGCGCGTGCGTCGCTGGCGGGTGCCGACGACGAGGAGCAGCTGGCATTCTGGATCAATGTCTACAACGCGTACACGATCCAGCTGATCGTCGCCCATGGGGAGCGCGAAAGCATTCGGAACATCGATCGCACGCTCGGGGTGCTCCGATTGAAAGGGCCGTGGAGCGAGCCGATTGTACGGGCCGCGGGGCGCACGCTGACACTCGACGACGTGCAGCATCGCGTCATCCGCAAGGATTTCCACGATCCGCGCAGTCACTTCGCGCTGGTCTCGGCGGCGAAAGGCAGCCCGCCGTTGCGGTCGGAGGCGTATACCGGCGCCGCGCTCGATGGGCAGCTGTTCGATCAGGGGCGACGGTTCCTGAAGGACACCACCAAGAATCAGATCGAGACCCAGTACCCGCGCCTCAGTCCCGTCTTCACGTACTACAAGTCCGACTTCGGCAATTCACGCTCGGAGCTGGGCAGCTATCTGGCCACGTGGTTCGACGGCGACACCAAGAAGAAGCTCGAATCCGGCCGCTTCGGGTTGCGGGAACTGCCCTTCGAC
>CAMBRJ010000061.1 GCA_945870175.1 Gemmatimonas phototrophica | reverse complement strand
GTGGTGCCATCGGCGAACGCGTAGGTGGCGGGAAAGAGATATCCCTCGAGCGACGCCGCCGGCACATTGAGCTTGCGCCGCCACGTGGTGTCGGTCACGGCCACTCGCACGGAGTCTTCGGAGACCGACAGCGCCTTGGCCAGTACCGGCGCGATGTCACGCAGATCGAATCCTTCGGGGATCACCACCGCGCGCATGATACCGCGCCCCGTCACGAGCGCGTCGAGCACGGCGGCGTAGCCGGCATCCGAGGGGAACTGATAGGTGCCGGGCTTGATCGTGCGCTCGCTCCCGGCCGCCGCGGTGTACCAGCGGAACAGCCGGGTCGATCCGATCACCTCGTGCACGGCCAGTGACTCCACCGCGGCGCGCATGGAAGCGCCCTTGGGAATCACCACACGCTCGCTGAACGTGGTGGCGTCGCCTCGGCCTTGGATCTCGCCAGACGCGTACCACGCGGCCGCCACGAGCGTGGCCAGCAACAGGATACGGACCAAGCCGCCGCGTGAGCGCGAGCGCCGTGCCATCTACGCCTCGGTGCTCTCGTCGGGGCTCTGGGCTGTCGCGCCCGCCGCCGCATCCGGCATTGCCGCATCCGGCATTGCCGCATCCGGCATTGCCGGCGCCTCGACCAGCTCGCCCAGCGTGACGCCCTGCGACGACGCCCGCAGCACGCCTTCCAGCAGAATGCAGGCGGCCAAGGCGTCGACCTCTTCCTTGCGGCCGCGCGTGCTGCCACCCTGTTCCTTGATGCTGCGCAATGCGGCTGACGTGGTGAAGCGCTCGTCCACCAAGCGCACCGGCAGCGGCTGACGTGAAATCAGCTTGGCGGCGACATCGCGCACTTCGCGGCAGCGATCGGTTTCCAAACCCGCCGGATCGATCGGCAGGCCGAAGACGTAGCCAGCCACACCGAGTTCGTCGGCGCGTCGCATCAGTGCGGCGATGGGCGGGCGCTTCCCCGCGCGGCGTGTGATGGCGCCGGCAGACGAGGCGAGCATGCCCAGTGCATCACTGACGGCCAGCCCGATGCGCTTGTCCCCCCAGTCCACGGCGAGGAGGCGACCGGTCGTAGCATTCATAGCGTGTTGGGCATAAAGGGTTTCAGGGTTCCGCCATTTGGTCGAAGAATTCCTGGTTGTTCTTGGCGCGTTCCATGCGCTTGATCAGGAACTGCAACGCCTCATCGGAAGGCATGTCGGCCAGGAACGCACGCAGCAGATAAATGCGCTGCTGTTCGAAGGGCGTGAGCAACAGCTCTTCACGACGCGTGCCCGACTTGTTGATATCGATGGCGGGGAAGATACGCTGGTTGGCCAGCTTTCGATCGAGCACGAGCTCCATGTTGCCCGTGCCCTTGAACTCCTCGAAGATCAGCTCGTCCATGCGCGAGTTGGTCTCGATGAGGGCGGTGGCCACGATCGTGAGCGAGCCGCCTTCCTTGAGATTGCGGGCCGCGCCGAAGAACGCTTTGGGCTTCTGCATGGCCGAGGCTTCCATGCCACCCGACATGATCTTGCCGCCGGAGGGCGCCACGGCGTTGTGGGCGCGGGCCAGTCGGGTAATGGAATCGAGCAGAATCACGACGTCCTTGCCCGTTTCGACGAGACGCTTGGCCTTTTCGATGACCATGTCGGCCACCTGCACATGGCGGTCGGCCGTTTCGTCGAACGTGGAGCAGATGACCTCGGCCTTGGGACAGCTGGCCTGCATGTCGGTTACTTCTTCCGGGCGTTCGTCGATGAGCAGCACGATGAGCGTGATCTCGGGATGGTTCTCGATGATCGCGTTCGCGAGCTGCTGCATGAGGATCGTCTTGCCACCCTTGGGCGGCGCGACGATGAGGGCGCGCTGGCCCTTCCCGAGCGGGGCGATGATGTCGCAGATACGGGTTGCGACTTCGCCGTTGCTCCGCTCGAGGCGGATGCGTTCGTCGGGGTACTTCGCGGTCAGGTTGTCGAAGGCGCTACGCAATTTCGACTGGTCAGGGTCACCACCGTTGATGCGCTCCACCTTGAGGAGCGCGAGATAACGTTCCCACTCTTTCGGCGGGCGGACTTCCCCCATCACCGTATCACCGGTGCGGAGGTCGAAGCGCTTCACCTGCGAAGGAGAGACGTAGATGTCGTCCGGGCCGTGCAGATAATTGAAGTCCTGCGACCGGAGAAAGCCGTAGCCCTCCGGGAGCACTTCAAGGACGCCTTCACCGTACAGCGTCGTTTCGGCATCGAGCAGGGCCTGCTCGATCCGGAAGATCAGCTCCTGCTTACGAAGGCCGCTGGTACTGGTGACATGCAACGACGCGGCCAGCGCCAGGAGTTCAGGAACAGACTTCCGCTTCAGCTCGGCTACGTGCACTAGGCATGGGAAACGAGAGTGACCGCAGGCCGAACGGACGCGCATGGCAGGACTCGAACCTGCGACCTTCTGCTCCGGAGGCAGACGCTCTATCCAACTGAGCTACACGCGCAACGCCGGATCGTGGCATCCCCGAAGGAACACCGTTCGTCGGCTAGATGGGACAAGTTAATCCGCCGGTGACGACTGGGGCAAGGAAGCATCGAGGGATGGGTTGCGGTCGCATGATGCCGCGCGCGTCGTTCCGCCATCGCGCGATGCCGGCTTGACCCCCATACTGTTCCCGACTCACCCAGCGGCAACCGTTGGCCGTCGGGATGACATCAATGCTGTGCTGTCCCCCGGGGCCGCGTTCCGCGCGTGCTGGTTTCGCTCCTCTCGCCCCCAATGCGTACTCCTTCTCGCTCTCGGTCCGTCGCTCGACCCTCGTTCGGCCTGCAGGCTGTGGCGCCGGTATTCGTCGCGCTCGCGCTCGTCGCCTGCAACAAGGGCGACGCTGCCGCCACCGATTCCACGAGCGCCACCGCCACCGCCGCGCAGGAAGCGGCCGAGGAAGCCGGTCGCCCCGCGCTGGCGCTGCCGGTGACGGCGGAAGAGGCGCGCGATGGCGACCTGGTGCTGCGGGTGACGACCACGGGCCAGATCCGCTCCGATGCGGCGGTGAAGCTGCGCGCCGAGGTGGCGGGTACGGTGGCGCAACTGGTGGTGCGGCCGGGCCAAGCGGTCACCAAGGGGCAGGTGCTGGCCCGTTTGGATGGGTATCCGTTCGACCTCTCGGTGCGCGACGCCCAGGCCAGCACCGACGAAGCTGAACAGCGCTTTCTGGAGAGCTTCGTGCCGGAGTCGGTGGTGACCGGTCGCGGCCCCACGCCCGAGCAGCGCAAGGCACTCATGAACAAGGCCGGCTTGGTGGGTGCGCGGTTGCGCCTCGAGCGTGCCCGGTACGAACAGGATCGCGCCACGATCCGCAGCCCGGTGAACGGTACGGTCGACGCCATCGAGATTTCGGCCGGCGAGAAGGTTAGTGCAGGGCAGGCGCTGCTCACGGTGGTAGACACCCGCAATCTGCGCATCGAGGCGCAGGTGCTCGAACACGACTTACCCTTGGTGCGGGTAGGCGGCGAAGCCAGCATCAGCAGCGCCGGCGCGCCGGGACGATTGCTGCGGGGGCGCGTGGATGCGCTGTTGCCGCTGGTGGACTCGGTCACGCGCGCCGGCCGCGCGATCGTGCGCGTGCAGGGCGACGGCACCCTGCGCCCCGGCATGTACGCCGATGTGCAACTCGAGGCCACGCGATTGCCCGGACGCCGCATGGTGCCATCGCGCGCCGTGATCGAGCGCGATGGCCGGCCGCTGGTGTTCGTGGTGAAAGATGGCCGTGCGCAGTGGACGTACATCGTGCCCGGTCGCACGAATGGCATCGATACCGAAGTGCTCCCCGATTCCACCACCGGACAGATTCCGGTGAATCCCGGCGATCAGATCATCACCGAAGGACATCTCACGCTCACGCATGATGCGCCGGTGCGCGTGACCGCGCCGCGCGAAGGTGCGCCGCGCGAGTCGGGTGATACCGCCCGTCTCGATCGTGCGCCCAAACTCAAGCGATAAGGAGGGCGGCGCGTGAGTCTCGCCGCCTACGCGGTGCGTCGCCCCGTGGCGACGCTCTCGGCCATTCTGGCCGTCGTGCTACTGGGCTCGGTGTCGCTGAGCCGGTTGCCGGTGTCGCTGCTCCCCGATGTGTCGCTGCCGGTGCTCACCATTCGCACGGGGTACCCCGGCGCTGCGGCGCCTGAAGTATCGCGCTTCGTGGCCGAGCCGATCGAAGAAGCAATCGGGGCCACGCCGGGGCTGACCGAGTTGCGCAGTGTGAGTCGCAACAATGAAGTGACCACCACGGCGCGGTTCGAGTGGGGCACCGACATGCGCGCCACGGTGCTGTCGGTGCGCGAACGACTCGACGCCGCGCGCAGTCAGCTGCCCGAGCGCGCCGATCGCCCCACGCTGCTCACCAGTGATCCGGGCGAACGACCCATCGCGGTGCTGGCCATTCGTCAGTCGCAATCGCAGGCGGCGAAGGACTCGCGGGCGCAGGGTGGAGGCGACCTGCGCAGCTTGGCGCGCACGGCCACCGAAGTGCATGCGCGACGGCTCGAGCAAATTGAAGGGGTGTCGAGTGTGGCCGTGGTGGGTGCGCCCGACGACGAGATTCGTGTGGAGCTCGACCCCGAGAAGCTGCGTGCCCTCGATCTCACGCCGGAAGACGTGGCGGCCGCAATCCGGGCTGAGAATGCCACGGGCGCCGGCGGCACCATTCGCAAAGGACAGTTTCGCTTCTCGGTGCGGGCGCTCACCGAATTTCGCAATCCGTCGGAGATTCTCGATACGCCGATCGGACGCGTGGGCGCCGGCATCACGCTGCGCGATGTGGGCACGGTGTCGTTGGGGCTGGCCGATCCGCAAACGCTCACGCGTCTCGATGGCACGTCGGCGATCGGCATGGTGGTATACAAAGACGCCGGCTCGAACACCGTGGCCGTCACACGTCGCATGACCGACGCCATCGCCCAGCTGGAGAAGGAATTTCCGGGCGTGTCGATGACTGTGGTGGCGGCGCAGGCCGACTTCGTGGTGGATGCGCTCTCGAATTTGGGGCAGGAGATCGTGGCCGGCGGCCTGTTGTCGCTGCTGGTGATCTTCGTGTTCCTGCGCGACTGGCGGTTGTCGCTGGCCATTGGAGTCACGGTGCCGTTGTCGGTGCTGATGGCGTTGGTGGCACTGCAGGCGCTCGATGTGTCCATCAACGTGCTCTCGCTTGGTGGTCTCGCACTCGGCACCGGCTTGCTGGTGGATACGGCCATTGTGGTGGCCGAGTCGGTGGGACGACGGCGTGAAGAAGGGATGTCGCTGTTGGAGGCGGCGGTGACTGGTACCGATGAAGTGGCGGCGCCGCTGTTTGCCGGCACGCTCACCACGGTGCTGGTGTTCGGCCCCATCATCTTCGTGCGCGGCCTCGCGGCGGCGTTGTTTCGCGACCTGAGCCTGAGCGTGGTGACCACCGTGGCGGCGTCGCTGCTGTTGGCGCTCACCCTTATGCCGGTGATGATCGTGGGGCGCCGCAAGCTGGCGAAGGCGGCGCCGGCGCCAGTCGCGCCTGCACCCATCGCGCCGCCGAAGACTCCGTCGGCGGCTGCCCGCACGCTCGATGCCTGGGGACGCACGCTCGCCGACGGGTACGAGAGTGGCATGCGCTGGTCGCTGGCCCATCCGCGTTCGGTATTCGGCATGGCCGGCGCGTTGTTAGTGGTGACGGCGGCGCTCATCGATACGCTGCCCAAGGAAATCCTGCCGCGCGTCGACGAAGGCGTACTGGTGGCCGCGGTGCAACTGCCCGAGGGCACCAGCATTCAGGCCACCGCGGCGCAGGTGGCCCGTGTAGAAAGCGCCGCGCGGTCGCTTGGTGCCACAGGCATCTACGCACGCGTGGGCAAGGCCACCGACGAAGAGATCCTGGCCGGTGCGGATCCGGGGTCGAGTGCCACGGCGCAGCTCATCGTACCGGTGCCGTCGAGCGCTGATGCCGCCGAGTTTGCGCAGCAGCTGCGGGCGAAGTTGCCGGATCTGGCCAAGGGGGCGTTGGCCATCGACTTGGCCGGGCAATCGGAATTCGGCTCGTTGATCGGCCGCGAAGGACGACTGGTACGCGTGGAGCTCTCGGCCCCCACGCTAGTGGAATCGCAGCGCTGGGCCGACACCGTGCGCATCGCCATGCAAACGGTGCCATCGCTCACCGATGTGCGCGATGCCTTTGCCGCCACGCAGCCGATCGTGGAAGTGTCGCTGGAGCGCGCGCGCATGGCCGAACGCAACATCGTGCCGCAACAGGTGGCGAGTGCGCTGGCCGGTGCCTTGGGTGGGGTGAGTGCCAGCGAACTGCGCGAAACCGACCGTCGTACGCCGATCATGGTGCGCTATGCCGGCTTGCGCAACGAAGAGCTCGAGACCGCACTCAAGACCCCGTTGCGCGGCGTGCCGTTGGCGCAGCTGGTGCAGGTGCGCGAAACGCGGGCGCCGCTGGAAGTGGTGCGCGTGGGGCAGCGCCCGGTCACCATCATTGAAGGGCTGGTGGAAAGCGGTGGTACCGCCAAAGCGACCACCGATGTGCAGGCGCGCATGGCGGCGCTCACGCTGCCGGCCGGGGTGTCGTGGCAGGTGGGTGGCGCCGACGCCGAGCGTGCGCGTACCAGCAATGAACTCACGCTGGTGGCGGTGTTGGCGGCGCTGCTCATGTTTTTGGTGTTGGCTGGCGAGTTCGCCAGCTTCACGATTCCGCTGGTGGTCATGCTTACCGTGCCGTTGGCCGGTGCCGGTGCTGTGATCTTTTTGTGGCTTACCGGGCAGTCGCTCAACGCCGTGAGTTTGATCGGCATCGTGGTGATGATCGGCATGGCCGACAACGAAGCGGTGGTGAAGCTCGATGCCATTCGCAAGTTCCGCGAAGCCGGGCACAGTATCGATGACGCGATCATTCGCGGTGGTGAGCAGCGCCTGCGTGCCATTGCGATGACGTCGATTACCACGGTGACGGGTGTGTTGCCGCTGGTGTTCGGGTGGGGCAGTGGCGGCGCGCTGTATCAGCCGCTGGCGGCCGGTATCATTGGCGGCAGCATCAGCGCGCTATTGGTCACGTTTTTTCTGCTGCCCACGGCCTACGCGGTGCTGGAGCGGCGCACCGAACGCCGCGCTGCGGGTCGCGCTATCCGTAGTACGGAGCCAGTGGCGTGATTCGCTTTGCGACGCACCGCCCAGCGGTGGTGTGGGCGATGTGCGTGGCGTTGCTGTTGGCCGGCGCCATCTCCTTCACGCGACTGCCGCTGGCCACGCGTACCACCGTGGAATTACCGCGACTCAGCGTGTTCGCCAGCTGGCCGGGCGCGTCGCCGGAAGTGATCGAAACGTATCTCACGAGCCCCGTCGAAGCCGCCATTCAAGGCGTGCGCGGCGTGCGGCGGGTGTCCAGCAATTCGAACGACGACTACGCCATGCTCACGGTGGAGCTCGAGGAGCGCGCCGATGTGCAGATGGCGCGCCTCGCCATTCTCGAGCGACTCGAACTGCTGCGTGCCGACTTGCCGCCGGGGGCGAGCGCGCCCACCGTGGCCAACTACGTGCCGGAAGGACTCGAAGAAGCGCCGCTGATGTCGCTGTCGGTGTTCGGGCCGTACACGTCGGGTACGTTGCAGAAGCTGCTCGAAGAACGGGTGAGTCCGCGTTTGGGCAGTATTCCCGGGGTGGCCGGTGTGCAGGTGCGCGGCGGCACCGACATGGGGGTGTCGGTGTCGTACGATCCGGTGCAGCTGCGACGCATCGGCATCTCACCGCAGCGACTGTCGGAAGCGATCGCCGGCGCGCGGATGGTGCAGGCGCTCGGCGCACTCGATCGCGGCAGCGATCCGGCGCATGCCACGACCCAGAACGTGGTGCTGCGCGACCAACCCAAGGCACTCGAAGACTTACAGGCGTTGCCGGTGCGTGGCCCCGGTACCCGCGTGTTTCGCTTGGGCGAACTGGCCACGGTACGCGCCGAAGAAGATGCCCGCGGCCGCTTCTTCCGCATTGATGGGGCGCCTGCGGTCGCCGTCGAGATCTCTCGACATCCTGGCGCCGACGCCATCAAAACGGCAGCCGCGTTGCGTGCCGCGATCAAAGAGCTCGAGCCCAACATGCCGCCGGCGGTCCGGCTGCGCGTCAACAACGACGAAAGCGAAGACCTAAAAGAGGAGCTCGACGATCTCGCCCGTCGCAGCACGATCGCCTTCGGATGTGTGCTGCTGGTGCTCGCCTTCACCTTGCGCCGCTGGCGTGCGGTGGCGGTGGTGATGGGCACCACGGCCGTGGCCATCGCCGCCACCGCGCTGTCGCTCTACCTGTTCAATATTCCAGCGAATCTGCTCACGCTGGCCGGACTCGGCATGGGCGTCGGCATTCTCGTGCAGAACGGACTCGTGGTGGTCGAGCGGCTCGGCACCGAGCCCGATACGCCCGACGGCCGCGCGCGTGCCACGCAGCGCATCATGCCGGCCGTCATCGGCAGCACGCTCACCACGGCCGTGGTGCTCTTCCCGTTCTTGTATCTGCAGGGCGACACCCGGGCGGCCTTCGTGCCCTTCGCGGCAGCGTTCGTGTTTGCACTGGGTTGGAGTGTGTTCACCGCACTGCTGGTGGTGCCGGCGCTGGGGAAAGGCGTCGCGGCACAGAACGCGGCGTGGCCCCGATTGCGACGGGTCTACGCGCGCGTGCTCATGCGACTCTTACGCTGGCGCGCGGCCACCATGATCGGCGCGCTGGCCGCGCTGGCGGTGCTCACCTGGGGCTTCGTGGAGAAAGTGCCGCGCTCGTCGTTCGGTGGCTTCGGCGAACGCCGCACGTCGCTCAGTGTCGGCCTGTCGTTCCCCCGCGGCTCCGACCCCGGCACCCTCGATCGTGGCATGGCGGAGTTCGAGCGGCTGGTGGTGGGGCGCCCCGAGATCGAGCAGGTGCGGGCGGCGACGCGCAGCGGGACCTCGGCGCAGATGTCGGTGTTGTTCACGCGCGCCGGCGGCCTCACGGCGGTGCCACTCGAGTTGCAGGAGTTGCTCACGCAGCGCGCCGTGCTCATTGGAGGCGCCAGCGTGAGCGTGGTGGGCGATGGCCCCGGCTTCTCCAGCGGCGGTGGCGGGTCGAGCTTCGCCACGTTTCGCATTCAGGTGCGCGGCTACTCGTACGATGGCGTAGGGCGTGTGGCCGATGATCTCAAGTCGCGACTCGAGCGCATCACGCGCGTGCGCGAAGTGCGCATCAGTAGTGGCGGCTACTTCGGCGGAGAGCGCGGCTATCAAGTCACGCTCGAACCCGATCGCGCCGCCCTCACCCGCTATGGGTTGAACGCGTCGTTGCTGACGGGTGCCATCGCCCGTGAAGTGCGCGGGCCGGTAGGCCGACAGCTGCTCGAAATCGGCGGCGACGAACTGCCGGTCACCGTGAAAGCCGCCGGCGCGCGCGACCGCAGTCTCGAGGAGCTGCAGGAGGCGATCGTGCCCACGCTTACGGGCGCCCCGGTGCGCATCGGCGACGTGGCGATTGTCGACGCGCGCGAAGCGCTCAGCACCATCGTGCGCGAAGACCAGCAGTACATCCGTCAGGTGTCGTACGATTTCCGCGGCCCGTCCAAGTTGGCGCGCCGTACGCACACCGCGTTCATGAAATCGCTGGCCGCACCCGCGGGATACAGCATCATCGATCTCACCGAGGGCTCGCCGTTCGAGCGAGACGAAAGCGAGAAGGGGCTGTATCTCGTGTTCGCGATCGGCGTGGTGCTGGTGGTGCTGGCGGTGGCGCTGGTCTTCGACTCGATGTGGGGCGCCGCGCAAGTATTTCTGTCGCTTCCCCTGGCCATCGGCGGCGTGGTGGCCGCCTTCTGGTTGCTCAACACTGCCTTCACGCGCGAAGCCGCCGTGGGCGTCATTCTGGTGATCGGCCTGGCGGTGAATCAGGCCATTCTGTTGGCCGACGCGGCGCTCGAGAAACGTCGCGCGTTGCGCGAGGCTGGCCTCGATTCGCGTCTGCACGCAGGGCAGGTACTGCACGCCGCACTCGACCGGGCGGGCATGATTCTCATTGTCACGCTGGCCGCGATGGCGTCGCTCGTTCCGCTCTCCGTAGGCACCGATGCCACCCGCCTGTTTGGCGCCATCGCGCTGGCCACCGCGGGTGGCACCGTCGCCGGCACACTCGGCGTGATGTTCGTCATGCCCGCGTTGCTGGTGGGGCGGCGCGTGCGGCGGGCACTTATACCAGCGATCAATC
>CAMBRJ010000060.1 GCA_945870175.1 Gemmatimonas phototrophica | reverse complement strand
CGGGCGTTCGTGCCGGGCATGCGTGAGCGGAAGTGGGGGCGGGTGGTGTCGATCACCTCACTGGCCGTGAAGCGTCCGCAGGGATCGCTCGTGCTCAGCAACAGTCTGCGCGCCGCGGTGACGGGCTACCTCCGCACGCTGGCGGACGAAGTGGCGGGCGACGGCGTGACCGTGAACTCGGTGCTTCCCGGGTTCACCGCCACCGAACGACTCGACGCGCTGGCCAGCGCCACGTCCACGCGCACGGGTCAGAGTCGCGAGTCGGTGTACGATGCGTGGACGGTGGAGACGCCGGTTGGCCGTCTGGGGCGCCCCGATGAGTTGGCCGCGGTGATAGCTTTCCTCTGTTCCGCGCGTGCCGGCTTCATGACCGGGCAAGCCGTGTTGGTGGATGGCGGCGCCGTGCATTCGCTGCTGTAGCCCTCCCCTTTCTTCTTACCGAAATATTCCGATATGAGCCAAATTGCCGAGACCCAGTGGATCTGGCGCGATGGTGCGTTCATCCCGTGGGCGGACGCCACGATCCATGTGCTGAGCCATTCCGTGCAGTTTGGCTCGAGTGCTTTCGAGGGCGTTCGTGCGTATAGCACGCCGCGTGGTCCGGCGATTTTTCGGCTTCGGGAGCATCTGACACGGTTGATGATGTCGTGCAAGATCTATCGCATGGACGTGCCGTACACGATCGACCAGCTCATGGCCGCGTCGCGTGAACTGATCGTCCGCAACGGCGTGGAGTCGTGCTATCTCCGCCCGATGGTCGTGCGCGGCTACGGCTCGACCGGTATGGTGCCGACCGGTGCGCCAGTCGAGGTCTATCTTCCGTGCTGGCCGTGGGGCACGTACTTGGGCGCCGGTGCGCTCGAGAACGGCGTGGATGCCTGCATCTCGTCGTGGCATCGTGTGGAGCCGAACACGATTCCCTCGATGGCGAAGATCGCCGGCAACTATCTGAGCGGTCAGCTCATCAAGATGGAAGCGCTGGCCAACGGCTATGCCGAAGGGATCGCGCTGAGCCCGAGCGGTATGGTGAGCGAAGGCTCGGGGCAGAACGTGTTCCTGGTGTCCGGTGGCACGATCGTAACGACGCCACTCGACGGTACGATTCTGGGTGGTATCACACGGGACACGATCATGACGCTGGCGCGCGAGGCGGGCATTCCCGTGCGCGAGGCGCATATCCCACGCGAGATGTTGTACATGGCCGACGAAGTGTTCTTTACTGGCACCGCCGCTGAGATCACACCGGTGCGCAGCATCGATAAGATCACGATCGGTGCGGGCAAGCCTGGGCCGGTGAGCATGCTGATGCAGACGCAGTATCTCGACATCGTGCACGGTCGCGTGGACGATACGCACGGCTGGCTCACGCACTGCCGCGACTGATCGTGTCGGTGTGAACAGTAAGAGCGCACGCGACATCGATGTCGCGTGCGCTCTTCTCTTATGTCTCGTATCATCCGGTTCTGACGAATGGCGCTGACCTCCACCATGTACGCGTTCAACATCGCGCTCGCCAACGTCGATCGCGGCGTGTACGAGTCCCTCGAGTTCCGGATGGCCATGCATCCATCGGAATCGGCGGAGTACTTCGTCGCGCGCCTGTTGGCCTACTGTCTCGAATACACGGAAGGGATCGCGTTTTCGCGCGGCATTTCCGATCCGGACGATCCGCCTCTGAGTGTGCGTGACCTCACGGGCAGTCTGAAGGTGTGGATCGAGCTCGGGGCACCCGACGCGGCGCGATTGCATAAGGCCAGCAAGGCGGCGCCACGGGTGGCGGTGTACACCCATCGCGATCCGGCCCAGCTGTGGCGACAGTGGGAGGGAGAGAAAATCCATCGTGCCGAGCAGATCGAGCTGTACGCGCTCGATCGCGAACTGATCGACGCGATCGCCGAGAAGCTCGACCGGCGCATGAAGCTGGAGCTGTCGGTGACCGATGGCACGATCTTCGTTAACGTCGCCGGCTCGACGCTGAGCGGTACGGTGCAACGCTTGTCGGTTCGGGAGAGCTGACGTCCAATGCGCCAACTGGCCCCGTCGTGATCCGGGACGAACGGTTCGCTTTCTGTGATCTGCTGGCGCGATAACCATGGTGCCCGGGCTACATTCCGGTCCATGCGACTGATGATTTCCGCGACACCGCGAGGATGGACGCTCGGAGCGTTGGCGTCCGCCATCACGCTGGTCTCCGGCTGCGCCGCCATTACGCGCGCGCCGACCACCGCCGACGCGATTCAGCGCGACGCGATGACCATCAACGCCGAGCATCGCGCCCTTCGCGATACCGTGATCGAACGGTTGGTACGTCGCGTGGCGACCCGCGGTGATCGCACCGTGGATGTCCTGATGCTGTCTGGCGGCGGTCAGAACGGCGCGTTCGGCGCGGGATTCCTGCGCGGCTGGATGCAGCGCCCGGCGGATCCGATGCCGCGGTTCGATCTCGTGACCGGGATCAGCACCGGCGTCCTGCAGGCCCCGTATGCCCTGCTTGGCACTAGCAGCGCCATCGACACGATCACGGCGCTGTATGCCCGCGCGGCCAAGAGCTTTGCGCCATCCATCGATTGGTGGTTCTGGCTCCGCCCCACGGGCGGATTGGTGAATACCACCCGCTTCGACCGCACGATCGCGCAGACGCTCGCTGGCCCGCTCCGGCCGGAGTTGGACGCCGCGTTCGCCAATGATCAGCAGGTCGTGTTCGGGACCACCGATTTCGACCTCGGTATCGGCCGTCTCTGGTCGCTGGGCGACGAGTTGGGGCGCCGCGGCTCCGCCGGCAGCAGCGCGGCCGCCGAGCGCACGCAGCGGCTGCTGAAGGGCGCGACGGCTGTTCCCGGCATCTTCCCGCCAGTGATGATCGATGGCCACCTGCAGGCAGACGGCGGCGTGATCGAGAACATCCTGCCGTTGCTCACGTTCGACGACTACACGCGACTCGGGCAGCGTCTGCAGGCGCGCGACCTCCGGGATGTCACGGTCCGCGTGTGGGTGATCATGAATTTGTGGACGCATGCCGAACCAAAGGTCATGAAGCCGTCGGCCCGACGCTCGATCATCGGTCGCTCCACGTCGGTGCTCTTCTACGCGCACCAGCCGGCCTCGCTCGCGGCGCTCGAGAATCTCGCCCGCGCCGTCAGCGATCGGGTGCCGGGTATGCGTATGCAAGTGAAGGTGGCCGCGATTCCCAGCGACGAGTCGGTGTCTCCGGGAGCCAGCGCGCTGTTTGAGCGGCGCTTCATGCACCGTCTGGATTCGCTCGGCTTTGCCAAGGCGCAAAGCGCCACGCCGTGGGATGCGTTGTCGTTCGACGCGTTTGCCCGTCCCGAAGTCCCCCCCCGATTGCATTAGGATACCGCCATCCCGTCCGCCTCGATCGAATCACCAAGCTCCGCCATGCACGACGAGGCCGCCCTCGATGTCGTGCGCGCCGACCCGTTGTGTGCCGAAACGCCGGCACGGTTGCTCACCGCGCCGATCACACCGGCAGCGAGTGTGTACGTGCGCAGCAACTTCGCCCTGCCGCCACTCGACGCCACGCACACGATCGCCATCGGCGGCGCGGTGCGGTCACCGTTCACGATGTCGATGGCAGAGCTGGCCGCATTGCCGCAGCGTCATGTCACGGTCACGATGGAATGCGCCGGCAACGGCCGCCTCGGGATGGACACGGTGCCCGCCGGTGAACCCTGGCGTTACGGTGCGGTGAGCACCACGACCTGGTCGGGTGTCTCGCTGCGCACGCTGCTGGAGCGCGCCGGTCTCGCACCGGATGTGGTGGAGATTCTCGGGCACGGCGCCGACGCGGGGCCGCGCGACGATGCCGACGGCGACGTGCGCTTCGCACGGTCACTCCCGATCGCCGACGCCATGCATCCGGACACTATCGTCGCCACGCACATGGCCGGCGAGCGGCTGTCGGTGGATCACGGAGCGCCGATGCGTCTGATCGTGCCGGGATGGTACGGCATGGCGAGCGTGAAGTGGCTTGCCCGCCTCGAGGCGATCACGACGCCGTTCACGGGCTACTTCCAGCTACAACGCTACGTGTACGAGGTGAACGGCACGGTGGAGCCGGTGCGTCGCACTCTCGTGAAGTCGATGATTACGTCGCCGATCGATGGGGGATCGTGCGCACGTGCGGTGCTCGTGCACGGGTGGGCGTGGTCGGGGGCCGGTGCGATCGCGCGGGTGGAGCTGGCGGTGAATGATGCGCCGGTGTGGATCGACGCCGCGTTGGGGACACCGGTGTCAGCGTATGCGTGGACACCGTTCGAAGCGGAGCTGGTGCTGCCTGATGCGGCGACGGCGACGATACGGAGTCGCGCGACGGATACCGCGGGAAACGCGCAGCCGGAGCGGATCGAGTGGAATCGGTTGGGATACGGGAATAACGGGATACGAGGGATCGCGGTGGTTGTTACTGATGAGGGGCGCTAAGAGTTAACAGCGCTAAAAATTACTGGCGCTAAGAGTTAACGGCGTGACCACTGCGATTTTTCCATGATGAACATGACTGCTGCCGACCGGCCTGCGGGCGATCTCGCGATTCGGCGCGCTACGGCGGCCGACGCCGAGGCGTTGTCCGCGTTTGCCGCGACGGTGTTTCGTGAAACGTTTGCGCCCGATAACGACCCGATGGACATGCAGGCGTATCTGAGCGACGCGTTCACGCCGGAGAAGCAGGCGGCGGAGATTGCGGACGGGTCATGCGTCTGTTTCATCGCCGAGGTCGGCGAGACACTGGCGGGGTATGCGCTGCTGCGCATTGAGGCGCCCGACCAGCGCGACCCATTGGAGGTGCGGCCGGTGGAGTTGCAGCGCTTCTACGTCGAGCACGCGTTGCATGGGCGGGGCATTGCGCCGCGATTGATGGCAGCGTGTGTCGACGCGGCGCGCACCGCTGGTGGCACAACGATGTGGCTGGGCGTGTGGGAGCGGAATGCGCGGGCGATCCGCTTCTACGCGAAGCAGGGCTTCACTGACGTCGGAAGCCAAGAATTTCAGCTCGGCGCTGATCTGCAAACCGACCGCGTGATGTCGCGGTCGGTCGCGCTGTCGCGCTGACGCCTTCCCTTCTCGTTCCTAACGCTTGCGGAGCGGTACGGGCGCGGTGGGAACGTCCATCTCGGTCGTCAGATGGGTGGCGCCGCGATGGCACATCACGCACGTCGTCTTCGGACGCGGATCGTCGAGCTCCTTGACCTTGGCGATGTACTTCGTATCGATGTCGCGCTGCATCTTGATCATCTGCAGCGCGATGATCTTGTCCTTCCGCGCGTCGCTGGCGTAGTCCTGGTTGTCCATGTGACAACCGGTGCAGTTGATACCCAGGCCGCGACCGAACTGCTCGTCCATCATGGTGACGAACTCCTTCGCGGGCATCGTCTTGTGCAGCTTCACATTCTTAAACACAGTGCCCGCCGGTTCGTTCTCGCGGCCCACCAGCGTGGCCATTAGGGCGGCCACGGCTTCACGGCGCAGCGTGTCGAGCTTCATGGGCGTGGGTGGCACTCGCCGGGGGGCCTGCGGACGCGGGGCCTCACCATCCGCCGAGGCGATCGGGCGCGCTTCCTGGACCGCCCCTTCCTGGGCGCCCCGCGCGCACGCCACTGCCGACCCGATCACGACCACCGACATCACGACCCACGAACGCATACGGCCTCCAAGGCTCCACGCGAAGTTCACACCACTGAGTACCGTAAATGTACGTAGTCGTGAGACGAGACGCGTAGGCGGGTGTTAAGGCGCGCTATCGCTTTTTCGCGAGGATGGTCCCGCGGCAGGTGATCGCGCCGCACGAACAGGGAAACCGCTTCTTGGCCGCCGGCGTGTGGCGCTCCGGCAGGATATAGGCGTAGTCGTAGACCAGCTCTTCGCCCACCTCGATCTCGTGGATCGCGTCGATCCAGATCCGGCCCTCGTCGAACACCGCGTCGCAGTTCGGGGCGCAGGAGTGATTGAGGAACCGCGCCTCATTGCCGTTCACGGCGGCATCGACGACGACTGCGTCGTCGATCGCGAACAGATAGGTATGGTGCCGCTCCCCGACCACGTCGGGGTAGCGCGCCTCCGCCGCTTCCGGGGTGAGGCGCTCGCCGGCGTACTCGACAATGCGCGTGCCGGCGGCGATTGGGCGGGTGGCGTATCCCCCGAAACCCTGAATCGGGGAGTGCCGGACCTCGAACGGAAGTGATGCATCGGTCATGATGACTGACAATCTCACCTATTTCACGTACCGAATCCACATCTCGGTACCGAAATAGGATAGATTTCGGATCTCAAAGGAGACTTGACATATGAAACAGCCGGACGAGCGCGATGTCGCCGCACGGAACAGCGAGCGCGACGTCAGCGAAACCGGATTCGCGGCCCTCGGACTCGACCCCCGCATTGCCTCAGCGCTTGCTGCGCTAGGCTACGAAGAACCGACGCCTGTTCAGCGTGCCGCGATTCCGCCACTGCTGGAAGGACGTGATGTCTTGGCCCAGGCGGCCACCGGTACCGGCAAGACCGCGGCGTTCGCGCTGCCGTTGCTGAGCCGCGTGAACACGAACGCGAAGGGCGCCGAGCGTACGTCGGCGCTGATCCTCGTGCCGACGCGCGAACTCGCCATGCAGGTGGCCGAGGCGGTACATCGCTACGGCAAGCCGATGGGCGTGAGCGCCTTGGCTGTATACGGCGGCTCCTCGATGGAGATGCAGGTCCGCGCCCTCAAGCGCGGGGTCGACGTGGTGATCGCGACGCCGGGACGTGCGCTCGATCATATCCGTCGTCATACGCTGCAGATGACGTCGCTCAAGACCGTGGTGCTCGACGAAGCCGACGAGATGCTCGACATGGGCTTCGCGGAAGATCTCGAGGCCATTCTCGAGGCCACGCCGAAGTCGCGCCAGACGGCGCTGTTTTCGGCCACGCTCCCGCCGCGCATCGCCAGCATCGCGAAGCGTCAGCTGCGTGATCCCGTGATCGTCACGATCGATCGCGAAGTCGTACCCGACGGGGAAGCCGCCCGTGTGCGGCAGGTGGCGTACATCGTGCCGCGTGCCCACAAGATGACGGCCCTCGCGCGCGTACTCGACATCGAGCAGCCCACGAGTGCGATCGTGTTCTGCCGCACGCGCACCGAAGTGGACGAGCTCAGTGAAACGCTGATGGCGCGCGGCTTGCGCGCCGACGCGCTGCACGGCGGGTTGAGTCAGGATCAGCGCGACCGCGTGATGACGAAGTTCCGCACCAAGAAGACCGATCTGCTCATCGCGACCGACGTCGCGGCGCGTGGTCTCGACGTGAAGCATGTGTCGCACGTGGTGAATTTCGATGTGCCGGCCGACGCCGAGTCGTACGTGCACCGCATCGGTCGCACGGGGCGTGCTGGTCGTGAAGGTGTCGCGATCACGCTGGCCGAGCCGCGCGAACATCGGTTGCTGCGCAACATCGAACGCATGACGAGTCAGCGGATCGAGATCGCGCAGGTGCCCACGGTCGACGATCTGCGCGCGCATCGGTTGGAGTTGGTGCGGACGACGCTGCGCGAGACCATCATGGAAGGCGGCCTCGACAAGTTCCGCAGCATCGTGGAATCGCTGGCCGGTGAGTTCGACGTGATGGACATCGCCGCGGCCGCCGTGAAGCTGTTCGATGCGAACGACGCGACCGACGAGCCGGATATTCCGGCGGTACAGCCGCGCACGGACGATCGTGGTGCGCGCGACAGTAGCCGTGGTCGTGACGGCGCGCGTGACAGCGCGCGCGAAGGTGGTCGTCCGAGTCGCAGTGGCGAAGAGGAAGCGCCGCGCGGCGCGAAGGCCGCCAAGCGGTCGAAGCCGGAATGGAGCGTGGCGCGATTGTGGGTCGGTGCGGGTCGCAAGCTCAAGATGCGTCCGGGCGATCTCGTGGGCGCGATCGCGAATGAAGTCGGGATCGATGCCAGCGTGATCGGCGCGATTCAGATTGCCGACGGATACAGCACCGTCGAGGTCCCGGAGGAGATTGCCGAGGATATCATCACGGCGCTGCGGAACACGACGATCAAGGGCAAGAAGGTGTTGGTGCGGCGCGATCGGATGCGCTAGGTATCACCGACGATGCAAAAGGGCCGGCCGGCGAGGGATCGCCGGCCGGCCTTTTTCGTGCGTCGTCGACCAGCGCCATGCGCTCAGTAGCCGGCGGTAAGGTCCACCGGATTGTGCAGTGGCTCCCCGCGCTGAAACCGGCGCAGGTTGTCGCGGAAGAGTGCCGCCGCCTCATCCCAGTGCGAGGCGCGAAAGCCCGCGCTGTGGGGGGTGAGTACGACGTTGGGTGTGGTCCACAGCGGATCCTCCGCCGCGAGTGGTTCGTGATCGAACACGTCGAGCACCGCGCCGCCCAGCTGACCGCTGTGCAGCGCCGCCTGCATGGCCTGGCCATCCACGATGCCGGCGCGCGCCACATTGACCAGCACCGCGCCGTGATTGAGCCGCGCCAGCTGCGGCGCACCGATCAGATGCTGCGTGTGAGTGGTGCCTGGTGCGGACAGCACCACCACATCGCAGTTGGTGAGCGCGTCATCGAGGTGGTCAGCACCGACCACGGCATCCACATACGGGGGACGCTCGCGGTCGAGATGGCGACGCACGCCCGTGACGTGCATGCCAAAGGCGTGCGCGCGCTTGGCGACCTCGAGCCCGATCGTGCCCAGCCCGACGATCGTCATGCGCCGTCCGTGCAGCATCCACGGCCAGTCCACCGATAGCTCGTGCTGAATCCACTGCTGCTCCTGCTGCGCACGGAGTGTGCGGTCGAAGCGCCGCGACAGCTGCAGCACGCCACCCATCACATGCTCGGCAATCGGGATGGCCTGCACCCCGCGTGAGTTCGTGAGCTGCACCCCCGCCGCGGCGAGCTCGGTGAGCGGGAGCAGTCCCTGTACCGCCGACGCCGACGAATGTACCCAGCGCAGTCGTGGCGCGGTGGCGATCATGGCCGGGGCGAGCATCGCGGCGAAGCAGATGTCCACGTCGACGATCGCGCGGCCGGCCTCCTCGAGGGTGCGAGCGCGCACGAACTCCACCTCGGGAAAGGCCACGGTCAGCGCGTCGGCCTGTGCGTCGGGAATGGACCACGCCTGCACCGGCCACTGGATGAAGATCAGGACTTTCATGCAAACCAACTTACACGGTGCGGCGAGTGCCGGTGCTGTTGGCAGGGGTGAACGATGACGCGGTGAGCGGTTACCAGCGTAGCAGCTTGGTGAGCTTCACGACGATGGAGCGGTTCTCGAGCTCGGGATAGTTCGGGCCGATGGTGGTGCGGCCGTCGCTGTACACCAGGAAGAACTCACTGCCCGGCTGATACTCCCAGCGCATACGCAGGTTGGTGGACATCGACGAGGTGCGCGACTGGTACTGCACGAGCGCCGCCATGAACATGCGCGGCGTCACGGTATACGTGACGCGTGTGCTCACGAGGTTGGCATCACCGCGGCCGTACGGACCGTCCACGTGATTGCGCGAGAGCGTGGGCTCGATGTAGAACTGCGGGGACAGCTCCACGCGACCGCGCCAGCTCGTTTCGGTGAGCGTGCCGCCGTAGAAGCCGCCGTGGCTGATGGTGATGCCGCCGCTAATGCGGTGCTGCGGCCCGAGGTTGTACGAGGCCTTGGCCAGATTGAAGCGGTAGCCGCCCACCGGCACCGTCACGCCTTTGGCGACACCGAACGGCACCACGAGTTGCTCGAACACTTGCGCCACCTCGGCCGAAAGGATGTCGCCGTTGGCGAACTCGGTACCGACGAACGAGCGGAAGTCTTCGGACTGCAACGTGCCAGTCATCGAGGTGATGTGATCGGCGCTGCCCTGCATCGTGAATTTCCGCACGTGCGGGACGTGCGCCGGCCGAGGACTGAAGCGCGCCACGGCGTACGAGCGCTGAAAGCCCGAGCGACGCAGGAATCCGACCTGTGGGTCGAAGCCGTCGCCCACCGACATCCGTTCGACATTCATGCCGTAGCGATCACCGTTCCAGTCGAGGCGGGCGCGATAGCTGGTTGGGTCGCGCTGCAGTGAATCGCGCGTGGTGCGCGCCACGTACCCGATGATCGCGAGATCGGTGCGGAGATTGAATTGCGCATCGGCGCCGACGGCCAGGTGGCGGCCGATCGCTCCGGCCGGATCACGCTGCGTGGCGATGAGCCCGAGCCGACTTCGGCTGAGGATGTCGCGG
>CAMBRJ010000059.1 GCA_945870175.1 Gemmatimonas phototrophica | reverse complement strand
GACGCGGCAGATGACCGGCGTTGGGCCCTCGGATGAGACGGAAACGACATCAGGGTAGTAGTTGTTCGTCTTCGCCAATTTGCCCAGCTTGACGTCGAACGTCCCGACGCCGGTCCGTGCAACCAAAATCGTGCCACCCGCGACGTTCGTTGAATAGAGTCCGTTTGGGGTGCGGTCGACGTTGAGCGGGGCGTTCTCGTCGTCGTTCCAGACGTACGCAAACCGATTGACCTCGAGCGTTGGAATCACCGTCACGGTGGCGGACCCAGACACGCCCTCGGCAGTCGCCGTGATAACGCTTGTCCCTAGCGCGACCGGTGTGATGACTCCGGTCGTCGCATTGACCGTCGCCACCGTCGTAGTGGCCGACGTGTACGTAATGGTTCGACCGGAGAGGACCGAGTTGTCGGCGGCGCGCGTTACGACAGTCGACGAAACCGTTGCGCCGAGGACGACGGGGCCGGCGATCGTCACGCTCACCACGGAGACGGGGCGCACGGTCACCGTGACCGACGCCGTGCCAGAGACTCCGCCGATCGTCGCGGTGATCGTCGCCGTACCCTCGCCGACGCCGGTCACGAGTCCCGCATTGCTCACCGAGGCTATCGTCGTGTTGCTGGTCGACCACTCCGCCGTTGGGGGCGTGGCGCAACCCTTCGTGGTCGGTTTCGCGGACAACGATAGGGTCGCTGCGACGAAGATCGACTGCATTGGCGGGCTGACCGCGACCGCGCTGGTCGTACAGACGGCCACCGGCTTGGAAATCCCGGAGCCCTCGCCACAAGCATTCAGGAGAACGGCGAGCAGGGAGAGACTCTTAACGTGTCAAATCATGCCGTTCTTGCGCGGATGCATGCGTTGATTCTCAGGGTGGGGACCGGCGCAACAGATCGGAATAGGAGTTGCTACCGGATGAGTCCGCTAAATAAGCGGCGCGATCGCTGCCCCCGCCAGACGCCGCGGGGGCGATTCGCGTACCAGCTTTGTTCCCCGTCGTGACATCGCCCTGGTCGGGGATGTGCACGAGCACCCGGGCGAGGAACTCGAGCGGATCCACCGTTTCGGTGCCCGTCAGCCCTCGTACATCGTCGTGCCGCCCACCACGGTACGCACGATCGCGATGTCCTTGATCGTCTCGGCCTTCACGGTGTGCGGATCGTCGGCGAGCATGACGAAGTCTGCAAGCTTGCCCACGGCGATGGAGCCCTTGCTGTGCTCTTCGTGGGACGCGTATGCGCCGTTCAGTGTGTTCACGCGAATCGCTTCATCCACGCTGATGCGCTGGTTCACGCCCCACGAGGTGCCATCCCATCCCGTGCGCGTGACCATCCCCTGAATGCCCATCAGTGGCGCGAACGGGCCCGGGCTGAAATCAGAGCCCGCCGCCGCGTGTACGCCGGCATCCAGCATGGTGCGGAACGCCATGCAGTGCTGCATCATCGCTTCGCCGTAGAACGGGAACTTGTCGGTGTTGTAGTACGCGTAGGTCGTGAACATCGCCGGAATGGCATCGAGCGCCTTCATGCGGCGCACGAGGTCGTCGTTGACGAGCGTGCAGTGCGTGATCTTGGGGCGTGCATCGGCGCGAGGCACCTTGGCCAGCGCGCGTTCGAACGCGGTGAGATACATGTCGATCGCCACGTCGCCGTTGGCGTGACAATTCACCTGAATGCCGGCGCGATGCACTCGCTCCACCCACGCGTCCAGCTCAGCCTGCGTCTCGGTTACGTTGCCCTTGTACGTCGTGCCGGGATACGGCGTGCTCAACGCCATCGTGCGCTCGGAGAAGGAACCGTCCACCGTATGCTCCGACGTGGCGCCAAAGCGAATCCAGTCGTCGCCAAAGCCCGACTTGATCCCGTTGGCGATCATCGCCTCGAGGGCGCGCCCCGATGCCTCGTAGTTGATGCGATGACGCAACTCGCCGCGTGCGCGCACATCCTGCATCGCCGCGAGGTCGCCGCCTTCGTGATGCACGGTCGTGAGTCCGTAGCGTGCGAACTGCTTGGAGATGTGCGCCACCCCATCGCGCTCGCGCTTGTCCCGATCGGCGTCACTGAACTCCGGGCGCTTGCCAGCGGCATTCAACATGCCCATCGCGCGATCGGTCACACGTCCGGAGAGTTCCCCTGCACTATTCTTGTCGAACGTCCCGCCGGCGGGCGCCAGCGTGTCCTTGGTGACCTTGGCCAGCTCGAACGCCTTGCTGTTGTAGAACGCGGTGTGTCCGCCGCGGTGGCGCACCACGACCGGATGCTCGGTTGAGACCTGATCAAGGTCCTGCATGGTGATCAGGCGCTTGTCCGTGAGCTTCGTGTCGTCGTGGAAGTACCCTGACACCCACGTGCCCGGCGGCGTTTCGCGGGCGCGCACGCGAAGTTTTTCCACGATGCTCGCGATGGTGACGAACTCCACTTCGAATGGATTGCCCACCAGCACTTCGTACAGCAGCGTGGTGCCGCCGGCGTGGTTGTGCGTGTCGATGAAGCCCGGCACGATCGACATCCCCTTGGCGTCGATGATCTGCGTGCGCTTCCCCACCAGCGATCGCATCTCAGCGCTGGTACCGATCGCGACAAAGCGGCCGGCGCTCACCGCGAACGCCTGCGCCACAGGCTGCGCCCGTTCCATCGTGAACACTTTCGCGTTCACCACGACGAGCTCCGGATCGATCGCGGCGCTCCTCGCGAATCCTTGAAGGGCCGACGAGGCGCCAAGCAGCGATGGCGCAAACGCGCTCGCCGCTCCGGCAACGGTAAGGCCCATGAACTCGCGGCGGCTGCGTGGGTCGGCCATCGTTGCTCCTCGGTGACTGTTCGGCAAATCGGGATACGTCAACCTGCGCGCGCCTCGTAGGCCGCTGTGTTTACTTCGAGACCTTCTTGCGCAACTCGTCCAGCCAGTTGATCACCACGACCACCTCGCCCGCCCCCGGACCATACACCGGCGTGAGCATGAGGAACCGTGAGCCGTCCGGCGTGACGTCATAGCCGCGCGTGCGGAAACCGCCGCCGCCGAGCCGATCCGGCTTGCGGAAAAGCGTCACGGGTACGCCGGGCTCGCCCTTCGTGGGCTCAAACGAAACCGACAGCACCGCCTCGCCCCGTCGATAGACGATTTCCCGGCCGCCCTTGGTCCAGCGCGGCTGCGTGCCGCCGCCATTCGAGACTTGATGACGACCGCCCGTGCCATCGACCGCGCGAACGAACACTTCGGCAAGGCTGGTTCCTTGCAGTTCCTCGTACACCAACCAGCGGCCATCGGGGGACATATCCGCGCTGAGCTGCGAGGACTCACGCGTCTCAATGGCCGTGGGCTTCCCCCCCCCGATCGGGAGCATCCAGAGTTTTTCCGCGCCGACCGAGGATTCCGAGTAGAGCACCGTCTTCCCATCCGCCGAGACGGCCGAGACGACCTTGTCAAACGGTGTCGCGTGCAGCATCTGCGGCGCGGTGCCATCGATGGGGAGTCGCTGGAGGTCGTAGACGGGGGTCTCCACCGAATGCAGGAGGGACTTGCTGTCGGGCATCCACACGGCGCCGAACGAGACCCCTGCGGTGTGGGTGAGCTGGGTGAGTGCCTTGCGCGGCACGTCGAACAACCAGAGTTGGTTTATCACGCCTTCCTTCGTGAGCGCGATCCAACGTCCATCAGGAGAGAGTCGTGGCTCCGCCCACTCTTCCTGCCCCGGCAGCACCTCCTGTTCGGCGCCGGCGCGATCGACCCACACCAGACGTCGCGGCACTCGCCAGCTCGAGGCCCGCATGAGCGCCAACGTACCGCTGGCGGACACGGTGTAGCCCGAATAGCCAGTCGTGAAATTCGATTGCACGTCCTCGGCGATCGGCACTGGAGTGCCGATCACTTTGAGGGCACGCGCGTCGAAGCGCACGCCGAAGAGTGCGTTCTCTCTCAGAAAAAGCAGATAGCCGTCTACGTAGCGTGGAGCGAACGCCCCCTCGACGAGAATGCTCCGCTTCCCACTCGCGAACTCCACCGCCTCGATGCGCGACTGTGCGATGGGGGTGGTGAAGTTGTTGAAGATCGCCGCCTTGCCACCCGGGAGCGACTGCGGGAACCAGTGCGAAAACTCACGGCGGGCGGTATCCAACCGAGTCAGTTGCTTCTGCGCCCCACCATCGGCGCTCATACGCCAGAGCCCACCCTGACTCTTGGTGAAGAGGATGGTGCCGTCGGTGCCCCAATCCACACCTTGACGGACATCGGTCGCGAGCACCGTCGCGGGGCCCCCAGCCGTGGGGATCTTCACGACCGAATTGTTCGCCACCACGACCACCCATGACCCGTCTGGGGAAAACGCGAAACCTTCGAGTCTCCCCTCGGTGCCCGACACGGGCGTCACAACGGACGAACCGATTTCACGCACGTAAACGTGCGGCTTGCCAGCGGAATCGGTGCCCGTGATGCCCACCTTGCGTCCATCCTGCGAGATCGCCAGCTGCGAGCTCGCGCGAGGTGTCACGGCGGTGAAGGAGAACTCGATGCGCTCGCCGCTGTTGCGTGATCCGTCGTTTAACGCGAGAAACGACCACGCGGCCACGGTGATGGCTGCGACCGCGATCCCCGCTGCGCCGAGCGCGATCGACCGCCACCGATAATCGCGCCGCGGCGACCGCGACGACGCCGTCTCACGCGTGGTGGCGAACCGCCCGTCGAGCGCGGCCGCAAACTCCGCGGCCGACGCGAAGCGGTCGGCGGGAAGTTTCTCAAGCGCTTGTGCGATCGCCGCCGCCACGTGCTCGGGCACCGTCTTCCGTTGCGCGACGAGATCCCTCGGCGCCTCGGACATCACCTTCGCAACGATGGCCTGCACACTCGGCCCCGTGAACGGGGGCTCGCCCACGAGCATCTCGTACGTCACCGCCGCGAGTGCGTAGATGTCGGCGCGCGCGTCGATGTGCCTCTCGCCCATCGCCTGCTCGGGACTCATGTACTGCGGCGTGCCCAAGCTCATGCCCGTTTGCGTCATCCGCTCCGAACCCGCCTGCTGCACGGCGATCGCAATGCCGAAGTCGGCAACCAGCGCACCGCCGTGCTGAAGCAGGATGTTCTCCGGCTTGATGTCGCGATGCACGACGCCGCGCTTATGTGCGTAGTCGAGGGCACCGGCAATCTCAGTGGCGAGCCGCACCGCGATCGCGACGGGGAGTTGCGTCTCACGGTTCAACCGGTCACGCAATGTCTCGCCGTCCACGTACGGCATCACGTAGTACAGCTGCCCCTCCGCGCTCCCGCTGTCGAACAGCGGAAGGATGTGCGGGTGCTGCAGATTCGCGGTGGTCTTGATCTCGCTCAAGAAGCGCTCGGCGCCGATTACCGCCGCGAGTTCGGGGCGCAGGACCTTGATGGCGACGTCGCGGTCGTGCTTGAGGTCATGCGCGAGATGTACCGTCGCCATCCCGCCTGCACCGAGCTCGCGGTCGAGACGGTACCGGTCGGCGAGCGACAATCGGAGAGCTTCGATCAAGGGAGTCAGGGCGGCGGGAGGCAGTCAGGTGCCGGCTGGTCAACGTCGGCTGGCCTTAACGTGCACGCAAAACCGCGAAACCGCACGTAAGGAACTTCGATCGGGGTCGATTCAGTATACGGCGCGATCGCTGACGCGCACGGCAAGGAGTGACGCGCGCTTGGCTACGGCCGTCGCACGTCGATGGTCATTCCTGTCATGCCGAGACCGGCCGCCGTATTCTGCACACCGGGGCCGGGCGCCCGCACGGCGCGGAACGCCTCGCTCTTGTGCACGATGATCTGCCCGCCGTTGACTTCGAAGGCGAGCTCCGTCTGCGACGAGCGGCTCCACCCGTCAAGCGTGCGCAGGAACGCCCAGGGCGCAAAGATGTTCGCCGGTGCGACCACGGTGGCGCTGTCGCCCGTCGCGAGCACGATAGGCATCTTGCCCTGACGCGGAGTGAAAGCGCGCGTGGTGAGGTCGAACGCATCACCGTCGCCCATCAGGTGCATCACGATGCCGGTGGCGGACCGGCCGTTCCGCCGCGCCGCGCGTGCGTCGAAGATGGTGACGCCCGAGGCGCCGACCGTGCGCACGGCCGGTCCGTCTACCACGAGCGCGGTGTTCTCGTCGATGCCGAATGCGAGAGTGAACGTGCCGAGGTCGAGCAGCGCGACGAGCAACCGGCCGAACCGGCCGCGTGCCAGGAAGTGCTGGTCGGCGAGCGCCGTGGGAAAGAGTCCGAGTCCCTGCGAGACGTTGAACGCACTCGTGGTGTCGTCCGGGTCCTGCGTCGCGCCGTCAGCCAGCCGTCGCACGCCGCGCGCGAATGCAATGGGACTGGTGCCGTTGGCGATCATCGGATCGCTCATGATGGCGGCCCCGGCGCTCGACCCTGAGACCACGGCGCCGTCACGCCACCGCTGCATCAGGGCCTCGTACGCGGGCGTGGACGTGCCTTGCGGGCGGAACGCGGCGGTGACGCGCGACTGCACACCACCGACGAAGAAGAACCCCGAGCAGCCGCGCAGTTGCGCGACCACGGCAGGATCACGGGCGGTCTCCGGCCGTGCGACCGAGATCAGCACGCCTTTCGCCGTACCCGGGCCACCGTACCGATTGAAATTGGCGACCGGGCTGGCCATCGCCGAGTCGGGTGTGGCACCAGCTGTCGGGATCACGCAGAACGGACCGGAGCCGACCCGCGCCTCGAGGATCGTGCGGTACACGGCCTCGTTGTTCGCGTTGAGCCCACCACCGATGATCACCAAGCGACCCGGCTTGGAGTTCGCCTGCCGTGCGGCGAGTGATGCTGGCGCACAGAGGGCGGCGACCGCAGCACCGGCGGCGATTGCCGCACGAAGATTCATTCGAAATCGTAAAGGCATGTCAGTGATTGCGCGGGCGTGAGGATCGGCAGCGAGGCAGGATAAGCATCGCGATGGCAATCATGCATGTTGGCGGCTGGCGCCGATAGCCTTCGGCGGGCCGCCGCGCGCGGTCGTCGGGTGGGCCGTGCGCACCAGCGTGCGCGTGACTACTGCGGCGCTTTCCCTTTGAGCTTGGCGCGGACCTCCACCCCCCAGTTCACCACCTGCACGAGGGGGTCCACTTTCACTTCGCCGTTCTCGGTCGCCCTCCGGAAGAGCACAAACCGCTGGTCACCCGGTGCGACATCGTAATAGAGCTCTTTGACACTTCCTGAAGTGCCAGCAAACCCGCTCGTATTGAACAGCGTGACTTGTGCACCCACGGTGAATGTCACGCCCGGCAACACGGCCACGGCCACGAGCGCCTGCGCCCCATTCTCGTAGAACAGTTCTCGGCCGGTATGTGACCAGTGCGGTGAGCCGCCGCCGGCCTGCGAGACTTGCCACCGACCAGCGTCCACGTTGGGGTAGGGACGTACATATACCTCGTAACGCCCCGATTCGTTGGAGCTATACGCCAACCACCGCCCATCGGGGGAGAGCGCTGGCGAGGTCTCGGCAAAAACCGGTGACGCAACCAATGGTACGGTCGCGGTATCGCCGCGGTGCCCTAGGGCAATGTCCGTGGGGTTCCGCAGGCTCAGGATGAACGTGTTGCTGTCTGGTGTCAGCGTCACCGCTGGAAAAATACGCTTGGCCATGAACAGCGTGTCCACGGCACCGGTTCCATCGGCTCGCCGGCTGCGGAGGGTAGCACTTATACCGGCGTATAGCACCCGCTGTCCATTCGGTGTCCAGGCCGGGTTGACGATATTCCCCTCAAACGTGAGCTTGGTAAGCGTGCCGAGTTTGTGGTCGAGTTGCTTGATCCAGATGTCATTTGCGCCCGAGCCTGTCTGTGTGACGGTCAGGGCGAGGCGCTGTCCGTCAGGGGAGAGGGCAACAGGGTTTCCATTCGGCGCTTGGGAGATGTTCACCGTCCACGCCGAATCCATCGGCGTCACCGCCCCCGCCCGCGTCACCCACACCGGTTCCACCAGAGTGCTCCCCGAGCTGCTGGTGCCGGCTACGTAGATGGCCGTGCCATTCGCCGACACCACCATATCCACCGCGTTCACACTGGTCCGCACCCCGCTCATCATCGGCGTCGGAGGCTGCGTGAACGTGAGCGTCTTGTTATCGAAGGGCGCCGCGAAGACGCCACCGTCTTTCCGCACAAACGCAACGATCCCCCCCGGCAGCGACCACGCGTTCAGGGCGGTGGTCAGCACCGTGACCTTGGGTTGATCCGACCGGAGGTCAAGGACACGAAGCTCCGGAATGGCGCAATTATTGGCGTTATTGCACGCCACGACGAGCGCCGCCTTCACGCCCGGCACGCTCGCCAGATACCGCGCGTTCCGATTGGCCGAATCGCCCGGCGTATTCGTCAACACGTGGCGCGCGATGCCACCATCCTGCCCCACGGCCTTGACGTCCAAATGCCCATCCTCAAACAGAATCGTGCCGTCCTCCAGCCATGCGATGGCAGGGCTCCCCGTGTCGGCGGAGTCGGCGATGGCGATCGCCGAGCCGCCGAGTCGGGGCACTTTCTGCACCTTGCCGTCACCCGTCACGAATGCGATCCAGGCGCCGTCTGGCGAGAACGTGGGAGCGCCAGCCACACCCGCTGTTCCAGCCAGCGCCGTGACCTCGAGCCGGTCGCGCTCCTTGACGTACAGCTGTGTACTACGGCCATCGCCATCCACGAAGACCACCGTCCCGCCGTCCGGCGAGATCGCCAGTCCGCGTGCGACGCGCATGATCGGGATCTCCGGGTTCTCCCACAGGATGATGCTATTGCGGCTGACGATTCCTGGCTTCAGCCAGCCCCAGAGGACTATGCCAAGGAGCACCGCCGCGAGCGCGGAGGAGATGAGGGCAATGCTTTTGACTCTCCCTGAGCTCCCGGTGCTGCCACCAGTGTGCATCGCAGGGGCATTGAATGCCCCGCTCCGGTACAACGGATTTCCTAACGCCTCGGCGAACGCCTTCGCGCTCTCAAACCGGTCAGCCGGCAGTTTCTCCAGCGACTTCGCCAAGGCGTCGGCCACATGGAGCGGCACGCTCTTCCGGTGCTTTGTCACCGACTCGGCGGGCTCGGTGATGATCTTCATGATGATCTGCTGCGCCACCGCGCCCGTAAACGGCGGGTGACCCGTGAGCATCTCATACAGCACGGAGCCCACCGAATACACATCGCTCCGCGCCGTGATTTCCTTTTCTGCCGTCGCCTGCTCAGGGCTCATGTAGTGCGGCGTGCCGAGCGAAAGCCCGGTCTCCGTCATGCGCCCGCCGGCGGCCGCGCTGACCGCGAGCGCAATCCCGAAGTCCGCCACCATCGGGCGACCGTCATTCATCAAAATGTTTTCGGGCTTGATGTCGCGGTGTACCACACCGTTTCGGTGCGCGTAGTCCAACGCATCGGCCACTTCCCGGGCAATGCGAACTGCCTCTTCTACGCCCAGCTGCGTCTCGCGATTCAACTTATCGCGCAGCGTCTCGCCCTTGATGTAGGGCATGACGTAAAACAGAAACCCGTCCGCCGCACCCGAGTCAAAGAGCGGCAGAATATGCGGGTGCTGCAGCGCCGCGGTGGTTTTAATCTCCTGCACGAATCGCTCAGCGCCGAGCACCGCGGCGAGTTCGGGCTTGAGCAACTTGAGCGCCACCTTGCGGTCGTGCTTCACGTCCTCGCACAGATAGACCGTGGCCATCCCGCCTTCGCCGAGCTCGCGTTCGATGTGGTAGCGGCCGGCAAGCGCGGTGTTGAGACGATCTATTTGTGAAGTATTCATAGGCTAAACTGCCCCGCACCTCCGCTTGGCGCTAGGCGCGTGTCCGCGGGCCCCACGGGACGAGGGGCAGCATGCATCGCGATTCTCACGCGTCGGCATGCGCGCCGAGCGTGGGACTTCATGGAAGTCGGCGCTGACGATAACGGCACGTTGCTCTCGCGCCAGCCCCTCCCGGCGTCGACCGGTTAACGTCGGCCACCCCGCCGCTTGTCCATCCCGGGCCCCTCTCCATTCCCCCAACGACGTCCCTTCAGCGCTACATTCCCGCGTCATGACCTTTCCTCTCGACCGTCTCACCGCCGCCATCGCCGACCGCTATCGCCGACCGCTATCGCGTTATCCGCGAACTCGGCGCCGGCGGGATGGCCACCGTGTACCTCGCGCACGATCTCAAACACGATCGTGATGTCGCCATCAAGGTGCTGCACCCCGACCTCGGCGTGGCACTCGGCGGCGAACGATTCTTAAGCGAGATCC
>CAMBRJ010000058.1 GCA_945870175.1 Gemmatimonas phototrophica | reverse complement strand
AGGCCCGCAGCGTGAACGTGGCGCTCCCACAGATGGTGGGAAGGATCGTCACGACGCGACGGCCATCGCTATCGGTTGGTCCTTCGTTGCGTATCGTCGCGGTGCCGCCGGTAACCGCAACGGTGACTGACGCACCGGCAATGGGATTCCCCTGCGCATCCCGTGCCGTGACCTCCAGCAACGTGCTGTCACCCGACGCGGACAGGCGCGGGTCGGTGAGGCGAGTGGTGCTGAGCGTCGGCTGCACACTACCGGCGGCGATCAACATGACGGGCGTGGACGTGAGCAAGACGTAGTCGGCGATGGCGTAGAGTTGCACCGTCTGTGCGCGCGCGCTGCTGACCACCGCCGTGGCCACCCCCAGCGCACTCGTGACCGTCGCTGGTTGCGTAATGGCGATCTGCTGCCCGCCGGCACTGATCCACACCGGGCTGTTCGGCACCGGGAGTCCGAGCGTCGAGCGCGCCGTGACGGTGACGACGGTGGTGGCGTCGGGAAGCAGCGCCAGCGACCCTACGGCCACCACTGACTGCGTTGCGCTAAGAGGCGCTGTTGGTGCGTTCGCGCTCACGACGAGATCGAGCGTGCGGATGTGCCGGCTGCCACTGTCATCGACCACGGTAACACCGACGGCGAATGTGCCCACGCGATCGGAGACCGCGCGCGCCACAGCGCTGGACACCTGCGATGTGCCATTGCCCAACGTCCACTCATACGCCTGCACCACGCCATCGCGATCCGTCGAGAAGGACGCGTTGAACGTGACGGTGTCGCCGGGCTTCGGCCATCGCGGCGAAACGGTGAACATCGCCACGGGGGCGAGGTTCACGCTGTTGGTACGCGGCGTCTCGGCGACGGGTGCTTTTTGCAGCACGCGGTCGCCACTGCAGGCGCCCGTGGCGCCGAGCAGAACGGCGCCGACGATGCGTACGTATCGACGCACCGACGTGCGCATCATCAGGATGTTCGAGCAATCAGGCATCAGCTTGTTCATGTAGTGGTCACGCGCCGGTGTAGCGAACGGAGACGGTTACGTTGCCGCGGTACGTGCCGGACGCCTGTAACGGCGACGGGGTGACGGTGGCACCGAGGCACAACACGGAGCGGCCGCCGGCCGCCGTCGCTTCCGTGAGCGCGAGGGCGCCCATACCGCCCGGGAGAGCCACGCTGGAGGCTCCGAGGCAGTTCGCGCCGGTGCGCTGCAGCCAACTCGTGATCGAGAGGGTCTCGCTTCCTCCGTCTCGGGTGAGGACCGAGGGGAGCGCGTCGAAGGTGACTTCGATCGACGACAAGAGCGCGCCATCGAACAGCAGACGCATGGCGCGCGGGTGCTCCGGTGCAATGACCGCCGGCGCACCCGCGTAGACCGCAGGGAAGTTCATGGCTAACGCGGTGATCGAGATGGGTTGCACCACCGCGGCGGATGCGGTGGACTGGGCGGTCAGGCTGTGCTGCGAGGTGGAGGGCTCGCGCGCCACAAACGTGACCGCTGCCGTGAAGGTGGCGTTTCCGACGGCGAAGCTGGGGCTGGCCGTTGCGCCGAGCCGGAGGACACCGATGCCGTCGGACCCGAGAACGAGGGTGACATCACCACCGGAAATCGGTGTGGCGTTAACGGGCGCCCCGCCCGCGCCCGTCGCCGTCGTGGCACTCCACGCCGTCAGGGGAAGGGACTGCGCGCCGTTGCTTAGGATGGCCGGCAGCGTCAGCGTCACGAGGAGCGACGCGTTCGCCGGTCCCTGCACGGTGAACACGGCGGCTCCAGCCGCGGATGGTGCGACGGTGCGAACAAGCCGCGGCGCCATGGTCCCGAAATTGAGCGACTGGCTTGCGACCACACGAATCGCTTGTGCCCGGAGCGTTCGGCTTGGCGCCGATAGCGCGAGGACGCCGGCGGCGACGAATACCATCGCGGCCCAACGACGCACACGTGAACGCACCGTCCGACCGGTCGTCATCGGCGCGGCAATTCTGATGCGGGTGACGGATGCTCGCTACGTACAGGTGGCACGTCTAACACGGCATCGTCGCCGCGACGTTCGGGGCGCGTGGTTGCGTCCACGAAGGCGAGATCAATTCGCGTGTCGCCGAAGGGTGCCAACATCGCCCACTGACGCGACTGCGCGGCCAGCAAGGTGCGACCATCCTGCGCGAGGAAACTGTCGATCGCAGTCTGCACCGCCATGGCATCGAGCACCGGGAGACCGGTCACGAGGTACCGCCCTCGGCTATCGGTCAGTACCGTCTGCCCACCGACACGTACGGGGACATCGGCGAGCCGTGGTTCGTCCGGATCGAAGCGCCCATTATGATTGCGATCCTCGTACGCGACCCCGCTGACACGTGCACGCAGCGCGACGACGTCGCCATCGAGTTGCATGCCGCGCCGTGACACCGTCGCCGAACCCATGATGCTCGTCGCACTCCTGGCCCGCCCCGTCATACCACCCATCACGTCCTGAAAGAACGTGGCGATGCGCCCCTGATACTGCAGCTGCAAGCGCATGCTCGAGCCACCGTTGCGGAGCCAGTCCACTCCTCCCTGGACGTAGATGCCGCGCGACACGTTGGTGGACAGCTCACTGCTCACCAAATCAAGCTGGCGCCGCTCGGTGAATCGCGTACTGATGGAGGTGTACGTGCGTCGGAGCCAGCGTGGGCCTGTCGTGATCTGAGGGACGGTCACGGTGGCGCCTGGGCGCCCCGAGACGAAACGCGGCGCCACCGGCGAGCGGGCCTCGATACGATCATACGTGGCCTGCACCAGCGTGCGGGCGAAGCGCAACCCGGCCGTAGTGGTGAGCACGGCGACGTCGCCGCGCTCACTCTCGCCGCGGCGCCATTGTGCCGAGAACCATGTCTTGCCAAGGTCACGACTCAGTGGGCGCACGGTGATCGCCCCGCTGGTCTCCCGGTGATACGTCTGACCCAGCGTCGACATCCGAAACGGCGGCTGCTGCTGATCGATTGCCTCGCGCGCCACTTCAACGCGCAAGCGCAGGGAGGGCTGAACGACCGCCCTGCCTCGCCACCAGCCATGTTGTGTACCCTCGCCCCGGATTTGCAACCAGTCGGTGGGCGAGCCCACCACGGAGGCATAGGGCAGACGCTGGGCGAGGCTGCCGTCGCGGGGACGCAGTTCGTAGGCGCCGATCCGAGCCGTGTACCGCGACGAGAGCCCGACACGAAGGTCGACGTTTGAAACGATTCCGCACGGGCCGACGCGGCGTCGACAGTCGCTCTCGGGCGTGTCGTTGTCCTGAATCGTCAGCCCGTATTCCATGGTACGCGCTGGGATCAGATCCGCCTCAAGACTCAAGAGCGTGGCGTGGCGTGTTACGCCATCCGACGTGTAGACCGCAAGCTCTAGGGCATTCTGGCCGAAGTCGATGGGTACGGGCAGCACCCAATGGCCCGTACTGTCTGCGATCGTCACGCCCAACACCTGCCCGCTGCGCGAGAGTTCGATTTCTGCGCCTGGCGGAGCGGTACCGCTGCGCGTCATAGATCCCAGCTGTTGCGAACGAAGGAACGGCGCGTTCGTGAGCGCCACCCCGCGCCCGGCGATCGGCGTTAGTCCCGTACTTGTTCCGCTGCCAAGGCGAACCTGCCGGAGGAAGCGGTTCATGGGGGGGGCCCCGATCCAGCCGACTTCCGCTTGGCGATGCGCAAAGTTCCCGAACCGCGTGACACGAACGTCGGCCGATAGGCCACCGCCCAACACCGTTGTGCCGATCGTGGCCTGAGAGGCATAGTCGCCCGACTGGTTGTCGAAATTGTGCAGGTAGGTCGCGGAGATCCCGTCGGGTAACCACCCGCCGTGAATGAGGCGTTCGCCCTGGCTCCGACTGGAGAAGTACGACTCCTGTGCCGTCGTGCGCCGCCGCTCCGTCCGCGCGATCGCCGAGGCGAACCGAGGAATGCTCGACCGCTCCGCCAGCAGCAGCAGGCTCGCCGAGGCAATGTCCAGATGCAGCGCGATCCCCGTGATCCACTCCAACGGCGCCAGATCCAGGTAATAGTCGGCGCCATCGGACTCCGCGGTGTCGATGGGGAACTGCTGTGACTCAGTACGGCCGCCGAAGGCGCGGCGCGTCGCGCGCCCGGTTCGGGGATCGTAGGTCGCCTCAAGCGCGTGAAAGGTCGGCACTCGCAAGTCGATCGTGTTCGTACCCGCGGCCGTCCCGACCAGAATGCCGAGCAAATCGGCAAACTGCCGGAGCGGAATGCGGGGGCGATCCAATGCCGACCCCACTCGCGTGAAGACCGTGCCCAGCTCGTCGTCGTGATACATGACCGCCAGAATGCCCTCGGCGTCGGGGATCCCAGACCGTGCGTCTCGGGCGGTCGTTGTGTCGCGCTTTATTCGTGCGCCGGCCGCGACCGAGTCGAGCGTGGCGTATGCTCGACCAAGCGTATCAAGGTCGACGAATCGACCGGAGCCTCCGATCATGGTTATCCACCATGGGTCTTCCTCGGCCGACGGGCCGCGCGGCGATCGCTTTGGTCGCACGTCCCCAGGGTCCGAAGATGACGGGCGAGAGGGCACCGTCACGCGTTGCACGACGCTGGGGAAGGGGAGCGGTAGTGTCTCGGGGAGATCCGGCCGTTGCGACGTGACGGTGAGCCGGATCGAAGCCACACGTGGCGCATCCTCGGGCGCGACGGGCAAGTCGAAGCTAGGTGACAGCGCGTGGTAGACGGCCAGCTGTCGGCTGGAGGACGCCAACACGCGGTCGCGGTCGTCGAGGGCCTCCAGTCGGAGTGCGCCGAGCGCCACTCCCGTGCCGAGCCGCGTGAAGGTCGGCCGGATCGTGAGGGTGTCCCCGTGCCACTTGGCGTTCCCGATGTCGGCCCTGAGCCCGGTCTGCACCCGACCCTTCCTGAAAAAGAGGGGCAGTACGGTCTGCACTTCAATGTTCACTTTCCCCGTCGCCGTCACGCCCGTCAGCGCTGAGGGAAAGACTTCGTCCGCGGCCTTCGCGCTCACCAGCACGCGGGCCCAGTACTCTCCCTCGATTACACTCGCGGCCGGAACGGCGACGAAGCGGACGACCTGCGCGGCGCCAGCGGCCAGTCGGAAGCGCGGTGGCGCGAATCGGATGATCGGCACCGCCGAGTTCCCGGCGCTCAGCGAGTCATCAGTGAGGCGGACTACCGTGCGGCCGGTCGTCGGGTCGGTCTCGACCCATCCGTACCGGAGGGAGAGACTCACCATGATAGGCTCGTCGTTCGGATTGAGCACCGTCAGGGCACCGCTCGGCGCGCGGTCGGACATGATCACGGCCTGCGGTGAAACGCTCGCCGCCTGCGCCGGAAGCCGCCCGGCGATCACAAATACAACGATTAAGAGCAGCCACAGGGGTGGCCGCTTGAGGTGACAGTTTGACATCGTAATGAAGGAACCGGAGACGCGCTTCGTCGCGCGAAAGCTTGATCCGTGAACACGTGCTTCTCGCAGGTATCGTCACGTCGCGACAAAAGTTGAGCGTGGGTGGTTTGGCGCGTCCGTATCGCACCAACGCTCAAGTATTCCTGACAGCTGCCGATACCCCGCAGCGTGGTGTCTCATTTCTCATGATCCATCCGTAAACCCTCGTTGCTGTGCCCCCGGGGACATCACGTCCCACCCACAACTCAATCTTTTGCAAGGACCGACGATGATCCTTACTCTGAAGCGGGCCGCCACCATCGTGGCGTGCTCTCTGGTCGCAGTTTCCGCCGCCCACGCCCAGGCGAGTGCAGCGCAAACGGCTACCACGCCCGTGACCGCGCGCGTGTTCACTCCGCTCACGCTCACGGCCAATGAAGCTTTGCGCTTCGGCAATCTGTATTCGCCCTTCGCGGCCAAAACCATTGCGTGGACCGATAACGCCGCGAGCGGCGGTCGCGCGCGCTTCACGGTTACGGGCGAAGGTGGAGCGGAGATGGCGCTGAGCATCACCGTGCCGGCCAACATTAGCAGCGGTGCCAACAATATCCCGGTGAGCGACGTCGAGCTCCGCCATGGCACCACCGACGCGGACGCCACAGGCACCGTCGTCGCGCTCAATACCGCGACCGCCAACACCCTCAACTTCACGATGGGTGGCGCTGCAGCCAGCTCGCAAAGCTACTTTTTGCGCCTCCGGGCCACGGCCACGCCGGGTGCCTCGCAGACGTCCGGCTCGTACGCGGGAACGATCAGCGTGTCCGTCAACTACACGGGCGCCTGATGTAGGCGCCACGCGGGCGTCGCTCACGCGACGCCCGCGGCGTGTGTTCGACAGATGAGCGCGGCACACGACGATGTGTGCGGCGTGAATGTGTTCGCGTCCTCGGCTGATGTTCGCTGCCATCCATATTCGCCCCCTCCCCCCCCGATTCGAGGGGATTGGGGGGCGTCCGGTCGGTCATAGGGGTGCTCGTGCCAGCTATCGGTGTTGGTATCAATGGTCCTGAGTGGGCTCCGATGAACGAACCGGCGTCTCGAGAAGGAATGGCGGCGGGTCCACGCCCGAGTCATTTCCCGCCGGAGTCCGTCGTTCGCTCCGGGGTGATCGAGCGCGCCATCCCGTTGCCGATGGCGACCGAGGGCGCCACCAGCCTGCAGCAGCTTATTCTCATGCTCGTGGAGACGAAGGTCGCGCGCGCCCAATCCGAGCTTCTCGAGGCGCTTGCCAGCATTCCCGATGCGGTCGGGCACCTGTTACCCCTGCTGCACTCCACACGGGTTGACGTACTCCTGGCGGTGCTGCGCGTGGTGCGCCACGTGGGCGGGAGGAGCGCCGAGCCCGCCGTGGTCCGGCTTTCGTGGCACGGGGCCACGTCTGTACGAGCGGCGGTCGTGACGCAGCTGGGGGACTGGTCGCGTGATGAATCCGACCGGACGGCCGTCGAGCGTCTGCGTTCGTTCCTGTTCGACCCGGACCCGGGATTGCGTCGCGTCGCGTCGCATGACTTGCTGGCCTGTGGCGCGAGCCTGTCCGGTGAGCTTTGGCACGCCGCCATGCGTCAGGAAACGCAGGTCGACGTGGCGGAATGTTTGATCCGGCTCCGTCCGCCGGACGTGGTCCCCGACGCCGATCACCTCAGAACGATCGCGGCGATGATGAGCGCACGACGGCCCGCGGAGGTACTCAAAGTGCTTCTTGATGATCTGAGCTCCGTTGACGCGTCGCGAGCGATCCAGGTGGCCAAGCACCTGCGCTGCCATCCGCGTGCCGACTACTCGCGCCTGGGTGAGTCGCTGTTGGCGGATGGCCGGTCGATGGCGTGAGCTGGCGCCTCGGTCCATGGGGGAGGCGATGGCCGACGTACTGGGAGCGGCATTTGGTGGCGTAGGTTACGCTATGGCAATAGCTTGTCCCCTTCCGAGTGCTCCGGTAGCTTACCCATTACGCTGCAGCACGTTTTTCATCAGGCGCTACTCGTGTGTGTCGCGCCGCCCCGGTCTCCTGGATGTTCTGGCCCTTCAGCAAGTCGAATTCGTTCTTTCCGGCGAATGCTATCGCCGTCGATCTCGGCACCGCCAATACCCTCATTTACGTGAAGGGTGAGGGGATCGTGCTGAACGAGCCATCCGTCGTCGCGCTGGATCGCGAGACCAAGAAGCTCAAGGGTGTCGGCTTGGAAGCGAAGCGCATGCTTGGGCGCACGCCCGACGGCATCATGGCGGTCCGGCCCATGAAGGACGGCGTTATCGCCGACTTCGATGTGACCGAAAAAATGCTGCGGTACTTCCTGACGCTTGTGATCGACAAACACGTGTTCAAGGTGAAGCCGCGCGTGATCGTGTGCGTACCGTCTGGCATCACCGAAGTAGAAAAGCGCGCCGTGCGTGACTCTGCGCTGGGGGCCGGCGCGAAGGAAGTGTTCATGGTCACGGAGCCGATGGCCGCGGCTATCGGTGTGGGACTGCCGGTGGAATCGCCGACGGGCAACATGGTGATCGACATCGGCGGTGGCACGACGGAAATCGCCGTGATCGCGCTGTCCGGCATCGTGAGCGATACGTCGATTCGCACCGGTGGTGATGAGCTCGACATCAGCATCGTGCAGTTCATGCGCAAGAACTACAACTTGTTGATCGGTGAGCCCACTGCGGAGCAGATCAAGATTCAAATCGGCTCGGCGTATCCCGTCGGCGACGAACGCGAGATGGAAGTGAAGGGTCGTGATCTCGTGTCGGGCATTCCGAAAACCGTACGTGTGCACTCCAGCGAAATTCGCGAAGCGATTCAGGAACCGATTCAGCAGATCGTCGACGCCGTGCGTCGCGCGCTCGAGATCACGCCGCCGGAGCTCGCGTCGGACATCGTGGATCGTGGCATCGTGATGACGGGTGGCGGCGCGCTGATCCGTGGGCTCGATGTGCTGCTCAGCCAGGAAACCGGCTTGCCGATTCACGTGGACGAGGATCCCCTGACGTGCGTCGTGCGCGGTACCGGCAAGATCCTCGATGACGAGGAGAAGTACTGGTCCGTCCTCACGACCTGAGCGGGCGGTGGCACGACGCGTCCGATCCGATGGGCGACTCGACACGGGCCTCGCGCTGGTGTGTGTCCTGTTGGCCGTGTTTGCGCTGATCCTTCCGCGGCGCACGCGTGAAGGATTCGCCGCGACATTACGCACGACTGTGCTCTCGCCATTCGTGGCACTCGAAGGGCGTGCCGCGTCGGTGCGGGCGGCGGTCGTCGCGCGCACCGATGTCCTGATCACTCGTGGTCAGGTGGCCACGCAGGCATTGCAGGTGAAGGCGGTGGCCGATGAGAACGTGACGCTGCGCAAGTTGCTCGGTCTCTCGGCGCGGTTGCAGGAGGGATTCGTGCCGGCCGAGTTGCTGCCTCGTGGTGCCGGCGATGAATTCACCATTGCCTTGGCGACGGGCTCCGATGCCGGCGTGCAGCCGTTTCTTCCCGTGGTCACGGCGGATGGACTCGTGGGCATGGTACAGAGTGTGGATCGCGCCACGAGTTTCGCCATCACGTGGGCGCACCCCGACTTTCGCGTGAGCGCCATGAGTGAGGATGAGGGCGCGTTCGGCATTGTGCAGCCGCACCTCGGGGCCGGTGCAGAGCGCTGGTTGCTCGAGATGCGCGGCGTGCCGTTTCGCGCCACGCTCGCGCCGGGCACCCTCATCGTGAGTTCCGGCTTGGGAGCGACGTATCCGCGTGGCATACCCGTTGGCACCGTGCTCGGCGAGCTCTCCACGCCCGAGAAGTGGGCCCGAACGTATCTGGTGAAGCCGTCGGTATTGCCCGCGGCCATCGGGCCGGTGCTCGTGTTGTTGTCGTCCCGCACCCAACGTGGCGTCAATGGCGTGTGGACCACGGTGCACGCGGCCGACAGTGCGGCGCGCGCGGTGGCGGCCGCGGGTGACTCGCTCGCGCGTGCCGTCGCGCTCGATGAACTTGCGGCGCGGCGGGCAGCGCTCGATGCGGCGGCTGACACCTTGGCGGATTCAACGCTGGCACTTGTCGCAGGTGGTCGCGGCACGGCCGCCGATAGCGTGCGGGCCGATAGTGTTCGTGTGCGCGCCCGCGCCGACAGTGGTGCGCGTCCTCGAGTGCGTGGCGACACCACCAGAACGCGACCGACGCCGCCGCGTGAGAAGGTACCGCCTCCGGCGCCGCGCACGGGCCCGCCCCCGGCGGCTCGCTGATGGGGCTGATCACATGGAGCATCGTATGAGGGGCCCGCCGCAACAGAACCAGGGACTCGGCAGCGCGCTCAGCGCGTGGTTCGGTTTTGCGATGCTGCTGACCGCGCACTTTGCCGTGCGGCCGTTGTTCAACGGACGCGCGAACGTCGATTTTATTGTCATCGCCATTTTGTTCTCGGCCGTTCGCATGCGGCCGGGGCTGGCCGCCCTTACGGGCTTCCTAACGGGCCTTGCCATCGATGCGCTCGCCCCGGGCTCATTTGGTGCAGCGGCGCTCGTCCTGTCGCTGGTCGCATTCGGCGCCTCGTGGCTCAAAGCGGTGTTCTTCGCCGATCATGTGGCCCTGACTGGATTATTCGTGTTCGGCGGCAAGTGGCTGTTCGACGTCGCGATGACGTTGCTCACCGGCGGCGCGTCTGGCACGTCGCTCGCCGCAACGCTGTTGTTATGGTCTCCGTTGTCGGCCGCGCTGACGGCGCTCTTGGCGGTGGTGTTGCTCACGGTGTTTCGTCCGTTGTATCGACCGCCCACCAACTGACGTTGTGAGCTACCATCCGAACGCGATTCTTCGCCGTGCGCGACTCGCGCGCGTGCTGCTGTTCGCCTCGTTCACGGCGCTCGGTGGTGCGTTTTTTCGCGCCCAGGTGCTGCAGAATGCGGAGTACGTGCTGCAGTCGGAGAACAATCGATTGCGTGAAGTGCCGCTGCCGGGCGCCCGCGGCA
>CAMBRJ010000057.1 GCA_945870175.1 Gemmatimonas phototrophica | reverse complement strand
GTTGGGCAACCGACGGGCCGGTGCGAACCGTGACATGATTGGCTCAGCTCGTCGCCACAGTCTGTGGCGTCAGCGCAACAGTGGACCCTGCCGTGCGCCGACGCTCACGGCGCGAACACCTCCAGCGCCAGCTCAATCCGCCCGAACGGCGCACTGACCTGCACCCCCTGCACGGATCCGCGCACCCGCTCCAGCGACTCTCGCGCGATCGCGATGCCTTCCGCCAGCGCGTGCTCCTTACTCTTGTCGTTCGCCTTGCGCATGCGATCGAGCACCTCCTTCGGCACCGTCACCCCTGGCACTTCGTTCGCCAGGAACTCCGCGTTGCGCGCCGACACCAGCGGCCAGATGCCCGCCACAACGGGAATCCGCACATCGTCGATGCTGGTCAGGAAATGCTCCAGCTGCGCCGGATCGAACACCGGCTGCGTAATCGCATACTCGGCGCCGGCTTCCACCTTCCAGTGGAATCGCTTGAGTTCATGCGCCGCGTCGATCGCCGCTGGATTCACCCCCACCCCCACCACGAACCGTGTGGGCTCGCCGATGGGATTGTTACCCGGATCGAGTCCGCGATTCAGCTTGCTCACAAGATTAGTGAGGCCGATGGCGTCGATGTCGAATACCGCCGTGGCATCGGGATAGGGGCCCATCTTTGGCGGATCGCCCGTAATCAGCAGCATGTTGCGCAGGCCCAGCGCCGAGGCGCCCAGCAAGTCGCTGAGCATCCCCAACAGATTGCGATCGCGACAGCAGTAGTGCGTCACCGCCTCGATGCCGTGCCGTTCGATGATGAGGCTCGTGGCAATGGCTCCCATGCGACTCTGTGCACGCGGACCATCCGGCACGTTGATGGCATCCACACCAGCCTTGTGCAGCGCGGCGGCGTCGAGCTCCAGCTTCGCCGTATCCACACCGCGGGGCGGCACGATTTCCACTGACGTGACGAACTGCCCGTTGGCGATCTTGGCCCCAAACCGAGAACGCTGCGCCAGCGGAACTGGCGCACGACCTACCGGTTCGTCGCGCACGGCACCCGTCGCATCGTGTTCCACGATCACCCGTGTGCGCGGGGCCAACGGACGCACCCCTTCCACCATCGCCTTGATGTGATCGGGTGTGGTACCGCAGCAGCCACCTACGATCTTGGCCCCGGCCTGAATGAGATGGCGGGCATACGTGGCCATGTACTCCGGGCTCGCCATATACATAGAGCGACCACCAACATCGCGCGGCATACCGGCATTTGGCTGCGCCGACAGCTTACGCGTGGTCACGGTGGCCATGCGCTCGATCGCTTCGAGAATCGTTTGCGGCCCCACCGAGCAATTCAGCCCGATCACATCCACGCCCCAGCGATCGAGCACGCGCGCAATGTCTTCCGGGCTCGCGCCGAATGCCGTGCGCAGATCGGGGCCCACGGTGGCCTGCGCGATCACCGGCATACCGGCGTCGACCTCTCGAGCCGCGAGAATCGCCTGCTCCAGCTCCTCGAGATCGGTGAACGTTTCCAGCAGGAAGCAGTCGGCACCACCGGCTTTCAACGCGAGCATCTGCTCGCGGAACAGTCCGCGCGCCTCCTCTTTGCCGGTGGGTCCATATGGCTCGAGACGCACCCCCAATGGGCCAACGGCCCCTGACACCAGTCGATGCTCGCCCGCCGCCTCACGCGCCAGCTGGGCCGCCTTGGTATTGATGGCCGACACTTGACCCTCAAGCCCATACTGCGTGAGCTTGGCGCGGTTGGCGCCGAAGGTATTCGTCTCCAGCACCTCGGCGCCCGCCTTTACATACGCCGCATGGATCTCGCGCACGAGATCGGGGCTGCGCAACACCAGTTCGTCGTAGCACTGATTGATGAACACGCCGCGTGCATACAGCATCGTGCCCATCGCCCCGTCGAACATGATGACCTGTTCGGGGTCGAGCAGTCGCGCCAGAAGTTCGGCGCGCGGGCGCGGGGAGTGCAGTTGCATAGATCTTCCGGAGAGAGCGGTCAAGACGAGAGCAGCGAGTTATACATCACTTCTGTCTGCTCAGCCACAGTCTCCCAGCTGAGCGCACCAAGTGACAGCACACGCATACTTGCCTCGAACTGTGTTCGAAGATCGGCATCATCCGCGAGGCGCTCAAGGGCACTGGAAAGTGCATCCACGTCGTTTGGCGGTACGAGCAATCCGTTTTCACCGTCACGAATGACCTCGGGGAAGCCACCGATGTCCGAAGCGATTACGGCGCGATGCATGGCGACAGCGGCCAGCAACACTCCACTCTGATCAATCTCCCTATACGGGAGTACGACGGCATGTGAGCACGCCAGCAACGTCGCCAGCTCCCGTTCAGACTGGTGCCGGAGTCGCCATTCGATCCTGGTCGAGCCAGCTGAGCGATCGGCCACCTCCCGTAACGGCGCACCTTCTAACCCGGGGCTGCCCGCGACGATGAGTCGGACATCTAGGGATGGCCGTCGTGAAACGAGCGAGTTGAACGCACCCACGAGCAGATCGAGACCTTTGTAAGGCTTGACGGACCCGGCAAACAAGAATGTGAACGGGCCGACTTGATTCGCTCTGTCTGGTGAGCACAGCTCCGTATAGTGAGCGAACGCGCCGTGCGGGATGCACACGAGCTGTCTTTCCGTGGCACGACCCGCACGGAGCGCAGAGTCGCGGCCATACCGGCTATGCACGACGATACGATCAAACGAGGAGTAGCTGGATGCGGCGTTCCACCCCTGCATTCCCGATGACGCCACACCGTGAAAGAGTGAAGTGTTGTGCATCGTGAAGACCAATGGGACCTCTCCTGCCAGCCGGCCCAAGAGGACGCTGTCTACCACGGGAAGCGGTAGCCACTGAAAATGCACGATGTCAGGCTTCTCATTTCGGATGCGCGTGAGCAATTGCTGCATGCCAAACACATGGCGGACGCCTTTACCGATTCTGGCGAGGCTTCGAAGCGACCGGCCAGACTCCGTGGGTAACGCGTCGGGGTCTCCCCAGAGGGATTGGGTATCGCGGGGCTCAACGATCACGACTTCGACGCCGCGTGCGCGAAGAGCAGCCGCCAATGCATAATCGTAGGGAGGCGAGAATCCCGCCGCGTCTACCATCAATACGCGCATTGCTCTGGAGTTGGCATACGGTAGTAGAAGTTCGCTCGCGGTGGCAAAGCCGAAGCCAAGCGGGCCTCAGAGGTGCGCTGGTACGGCACTGGTACGGCACTGGTTAATTTATGCCAATGACCATCGCCAGCGCCCGAAGTCACCGTCTTGGCCACCTCCTCGCCGAGCGCATCCTGCTGCTGGACGGCGCCATGGGGACCATGCTCCAGACCTATCGGCTCACCGAAGCCGATTACCGGGGCACGCGGTTCGCCGACTGGCCGAGCGATCTTAAGGGCAATAACGATTTGCTGGCCCTCACCCAACCGCAGATCGTCGGGGCCATCCAGCGGCAGTATCTCGAGGCCGGGGCCGACATCCTCGAGACGAACACCTTCAACGCCAACACCATCTCCATGGCCGACTACGGCATGGAGTCGCTGGCGTACGAGATCAACGTGGCCGCCGCGGGCCTGGCCCGCGGGCTGGCCGATGAGTTCGAGGCGGCCAACCCGGCCAAGCCCCGGTTCGTGGCCGGCGTGCTTGGCCCCACGAATCGGACCGCCTCCCTCTCCCCCGAGGTCGAGAACCCGGGCGCCCGCAACGTCACCTTCGACCAGCTGGTGGCCGCCTACACGGAGGCCACCAAAGGACTCCTCGACGGTGGCGCCGACATTCTGATGGTCGAGACGATCTTCGATACGCTGAACGCCAAGGCGGCGCTGTTCGCGATCGAGTCGTACTTCGAGCAGTCGGGCAGGCGCGTGCCGGTCATGATTTCGGGCACCATCACCGACGCCAGCGGCCGCACGCTTTCTGGACAGACCACGGAGGCCTTCTGGACCTCCATGTCCCACATCAAGCCCATCTCCATCGGCCTCAACTGCGCACTCGGCGCGGCCCAGCTCCGTGCCTACGTGTCGGAGCTCTCCCGCAGTGCCGATACGCACGTAAGCGCCCACCCCAATGCCGGCCTGCCCAACGCCTTCGGCGGCTACGATGAGTCGCCGGAAATCATGGCCGTGCAGATCGGCGAATGGGCCCGCAGCGGACTGCTGAACATCGTGGGCGGCTGCTGTGGCACCACGCCGGCCCATATCGCGGCCATTGCCAAGGCGGTGGAAGGGGTGGCCCCGCGCCGTATTCCCGAGGTGGCGCCGCTGCTGCGCCTGTCGGGGCTGGAGCCAATGAACGTCGGCCCCGACACGAACTTCGTGAACGTGGGCGAGCGCACCAACGTCACCGGCTCGGCAAAATTCGCCAAGCTCATTCTCGACGGGAACTACAGCGACGCGCTGGTCGTGGCGCGCCAGCAGGTGGATAGCGGCGCCCAGATCATCGACATCAACATGGACGAGGGGCTGCTCGACGCCGAAAAGGCGATGGTCACCTTCCTCAATCTGGTGGCGTCGGAGCCCGATATCTCGCGCGTGCCGGTGATGGTGGACTCCAGCAAGTGGAGCGTGATCGAGGCCGGCCTCAAGTGCCTGCAGGGCAAGGGCGTGGTGAACTCGATCTCGCTGAAGGAAGGCGAGGTCGAATTCCTGCGGCAGGCGCGCTTGGTGCGACGCTACGGCGCCGCCGTGATCGTGATGGCCTTCGACGAACAGGGCCAAGCCGACACCGCCGCGCGGAAGGTCGAAATCTGCACGCGTGCGTACAAGATTCTCACCGAGCAAGTGGGCTTCCCGCCGCAGGACATCATCTTCGATCCGAACATCTTCGCCATCGGCACCGGCATCGAAGAGCACGCGCGCTACGCCATCGATTATTTCGAGGCCACCAGCGAAATCAAACGCACGTTACCGTTCGCCAAGATCTCCGGTGGCGTGAGCAACATGTCGTTCTCGTTTCGCGGTAACAATCCGCTGCGCGAAGCGATGCATGCGGTGTTCCTGTATCATGCCATCCGTGCCGGCATGGATATGGGCATCGTGAATGCCGGTCAGCTCATTCCGTACGAAGACATTCCGCTCGACCTGCGCGAGCGCGTGGAAGACGTGGTGCTGGCTCGCCGAGCCGATTCCACCGAGCGACTGTTGGAAGTGGCCGACCAGGCCAAGGGGCGCGCCAAGCAAACGGAAGATCTGGCGTGGCGCGCACTTCCCATCGAGGAGCGCATCGCGCATGCCCTGGTACGCGGCATCGACGCCTTTGTGGTGGAAGACACAGAAGAGGCACGACTGGCCTCGTCGCACCCCATCGAAGTGATCGAAGGCCCGCTCATGCGCGGCATGAACGTAGTGGGTGATCTGTTCGGCGAAGGCAAACTGTTTCTGCCGCAGGTGGTGAAGAGCGCGCGCGTGATGAAGAAAGCCGTGGCGCATCTCATCCCGTTCATCGAAGCGCTGAAAACGGTGGACAGCAAGCCCGCCGGCCGCGTGCTGATGGCCACGGTAAAGGGCGACGTACACGACATCGGCAAGAACATTGTGGGCGTGGTGCTGCAGTGCAACGGCTACGACGTGGTGGACATGGGAGTGATGCAGTCGTGTGCTGCCATTCTTGCGAAGGCGCGCGAAGTGAACGCCGACGTGATCGGCTTGTCGGGGCTCATTACGCCGTCGCTGGAAGAGATGACGTTCGTGGCGAGCGAGATGGAACGTCAGGGCTTCACGGTGCCGCTGTTGATCGGCGGGGCCACCACCAGCAAGGCGCACACGGCGCTCAAAATCGAGCCGTCGTATTCGGGTCCGGTGGTGCACGTGCTCGACGCATCGCGCGCGGTGGGTGTGACCAGCGCGTTGCTCAGCGACGAACGCAAGGCCGGCTACGCGGCCGGCGTGCGCAAGGAATACGAGGAGCTGCGCGTGGCGCGTGCGGCGCGTGGTGGGGCGGAGCGGTTGGTGAGCATTGCGGCGGCGCGGGCGAATCGCGCCAAGATCGACCTTTCAGTGCCTGTGCCGGTGCCCACCTTTACGGGTCCGCGTACGCTGTTGGAGTACCCGCTCGAAGACCTCGTACCGTACATCGACTGGACGCCCTTCTTCCAAACCTGGGAGCTGGCCGGCCACTATCCGGCCATTCTCGACGACCCGATCGTGGGCGAGACGGCGCGGTCGCTGTATGCCGATGCACGCGAGATGCTGTCCCGATTGATTCGTGAGGGTCGAATCGAGGCGCGGGCAGCGTATGGCTTCTGGCCCGCCAACGCGGTGGGCGACGATATCGTGTTGTACGCCGAGGCGTCGCGAACGACACCGGTGGCCACGCTGCACATGCTGCGACAGCAACTCGACAAGAAGGGCGACGGGCGTGCGAACATGTGCCTCTCGGACTTCGTCGCGCCAACGGACAGCGGCGTCGGCGACTACGTCGGTGCGTTCGCCGTGACCACCGGGCACGGCGTCGAGGCGTTGGCGGCCGAGTATCGTGCGGCGCACGATGACTACAGTGCGATCCTGGTGCAGGCGCTCGCCGATCGGCTGGCGGAGGCATTCGCCGAACATCTGCATGCGCGCGTGCGCCGCGAGTTCTGGGGCTACGCCACGAATGAGTCGCTCGACAACGAGGGGCTCATCAAGGAGCGCTATCAGGGCATCCGTCCCGCGCCGGGCTATCCGGCATGCCCGGATCACGCCGAAAAGGGCACCCTCTTTGCGCTGCTCGGCGTGCCGGAGCGTGCGGGGATTACACTTACCGAGAGCTTCGCGATGTACCCGGCCGCATCGGTGAGCGGATGGTACTTCTGGCGTCCCGAGAGCCGGTACTTCGGCGTCGGGCCGACACTACCCGATCAGCAGGACGACTATCGGGTGCGCACGAACCGCTGATACAGCTGCGCGTGCGCGGCCAGCCACCCGTCGGGGGCGAACGCGTGCGCCACACGGGCGCGGGCTTGCAACGAAAGTGACGCGCGGAGCGCCGGCTCGGCGGCCATCCGGTTCACGGCCTCCGCAATGGCGCCGACATCCCCGCTTGGGCAGAGGAGCGCGTCGCCGGCGTGCAGTACATCCGGCACGCCACCAACCGCGGTGGCCACGATCGGCACGCCAGCCCACATCGCCTCCAGTAACACCATCGGTGTTCCCTCGGTGCGCGAGGTGAGCGCGAGCGCGTCGAATGCCGCGAGATAGCGACTCGCCTGCGGGCGCATCCCGGTACAATGCAGCCGATGCGCCACGCCGCGCTCGCCGGCGAGCGCGAGCCACTGTGCGCGCAGCGGACCATCGCCCACGAACACCCCGTGCACGTGATCACCGGTCAGGGCCAGCGCCTCAACGAACAGATCGGGGCCCTTTTCGTGAGAAAGGCGTCCCACCCAACCCACCAGGAACGCGTCAGCCGGAAGGGCGAGTGCCGCGCGGCTCGCCTCGCGACTGAACGCCGATGCATTCGGCGCCACGGCATTCCGCAGCAGATGCGTCGTGGCCCCTCCGCCGGCCCGCGTGAGCCGATCGGCGATCGGCGCGGATACGGCAATCGCAGCCTGCGCGCGAACGGCCGCACGCACTTGGAGCCATTCGTACAAGCGACCACGCCAGCTGCCCCCCACGAATCCATGCAGCGTCGTGACGTGCGCCCGCTTCATGGCCCGCGCCACGCCGCCATCAACCACGTCGGGGCGATAGCCGTGCGTGTGCAGCACATCGACGTCGTTCGCCCGCATCAACTGCGCGATCGCCTTTCGCTCAGCGCGATACTCGCGCGTTCCGACCACGATACGATGCACCGGAACCTTCGCCTCCTCCAGTGCTTCGACGAACGGATGCGCTGACGACTGCGCCGGGTCCAGAACCGCCGCGACCTCCACATCGTGACCGCGAGCGCGCAGCCCCGTGGTTAGCTGCAGCACCACCGACTCCAGCCCTCCGGCACGCGCCGGAGCCACCACGTGGAGGACGCGAGCCTTCACGCGGAAACCGGACGCTGGGTCGGTTCCCACATCGCGCTCTTTTCGTTGCGAATGAGATGCAGCCACGCCATCCATCCGGCCACGATGCTGATGAACACGTACCCGGGCAACGCGATGATGCGCGGCAACCGACGGTTGTCGGGCCAGATGATTACGAGGCGAGCCACCACGAGCCCGACGATCATTCCGAGCGCCAACAGCAACGCCCATGGGGCAGAACGCATCACGAGCAACGGCCCGATCAGCCAGCCCAGCAACGACGGGAAGAGCAGCCATCGCACGAGCTTGTGCGAGACCATCATGAACGCGTAGCTCCCGTACGTGAACGGGTTCATCATGCCGCGCAGATACACCAGCGTGTCGAGGCCGCGACCCATGGTGCGACTCTTCCGGCGCAATTCGGCCTTGAGTGTGGGCGTGCGCGGCACCAGACAGGTCGCCTCATCCACCGACACGGCGCGATACCCATGCGCCCGCGCCACACTCGCCGCGGCGAAATCGCGGGCGAGCTCGTTCGGTAGCTGCACTTGCTGCAAATGTCGTCGGTTGGCATAGAAACAACCGCTTGCCCCCACGATGCTGTGCACACGCGTCTCGAGATGACGCAGCGTCATCTCGAGGCCCACGTACGACGACTCGGCCTTGTTCCCTTCCCGCGCTTCGTCGCCGATACTGATGTCGCGACCAGACGCGAGCCCAACCGATGGATCGAGCAACGCCCGAATAAGCGGCCTGAGTGAATCGCGTGGAATCAGAATGGAGGCATCGATCGACACCACGATGTCGCCTCGCAGCATGGTGCCGGCCGCGTTCTCTCCAGCCGGCTTGCCGCTCCGCTCGGGCATGCGCAGCAAGCGGACCCGCGGATCGCCGTAGGTGAGGACGAGGCTATCCGTGCCATCGCTCGACGCATCGGACACGACCAACACATTGAGCCGATCGGCTGGATAGTCGGTAGCGAGCGCATGCTCCAAGGTGCGGCGCAACCGACGCTCCTCGTTGTAAGCCACGATCAGGATGCTGATCTCCGGCCACTCCACAGGAGCGGGGGGCAGCACGTACGGCGGACGCAGGCGCGACCAGAGCCACACGATGCCGGGATACCCGATAAACGCATAGCCGCCCAACGCGACGGGGGCTGCGATCAGCACCCAACCAAGAATCTCCAGCACTCAGCGTCCTCGGATCCATCGTGAAAGTTCAGCGACGAACGGCATGGGGTCGCTCCAACGAAAGACTTCCGGGCGATCGCTCCAGCGGTGATCGGTCAACGCACGCAGCGCCGCTCTCCAGCCGACCGACAGCGTACTCGGCGCATGAAGCTCTTCCCGGGACCGTCGAAGCAGCGCCAGGGCGTGATCGACTTCGCCGAGTTCCCACACGGTACGCACACCGGCCACCACGGGGCCCGGTGGCGTGATGGCGTGTCCGAGCGCCATTTGCACCAACGCCAGCGGGAAGTCCACGCCGGCATCGACCGCCAGCTGGAGTGACCCCCAGAGCCGCGCATTGATCTCCATGAGCACGAAGTCGCCGGTGCGCCCATCCTGCTTGAACTCGATCATCGCGGGGCCCTCGAACTGCAGCACATCGAGTAATCGCTCGCATTGTGCCAGCAAGGCGGATGGCGGCTCGATGGCTTCGCGATACGTGCTCACGCCACCGGCGGGCGGCTTCTCACGCAACCGGCGGTGGGCGAACTGCATCTGCGTCACGCCGCCCGAGCGGAGCAGGAATACGCCCACCCCGTCTCCGAAGGTCCGCTCCTGCACGAGCAGCGGGTAGGCCTCGTCCGGATACGATGCCAGCACCGCATCGAGGCCAGAGGCATCGGCCACGAACCGAACCCCCAGCGACCGGGAGGCACCGTTCACCTCGACCACCGAGCGCGCGGGCTTCACCACCACGGATCCCGATACCTGCGCGGCGGCGGCGTGGTCGTCAGCGCGTGTCGTCAGCGTGTGCTGACGCGGCACGCGAAGGCCGCACTGCGCCGCCACGGCAAGGAGTGCCGCCTTGTCGCTGGCTCGGGCATAGGCGTCCGCCGTCGGCCCGGCGACAATGGCACCGACGGCCGCGCTCGCGCCGAGCAGCACGCGAGACGCCGCGTCCGTGACCGGGACGACCACATCAACCTGCTCTCGCCGCACAACATCGGCGACCGCGGCAATGAGGCGCGGCGCGACGCCGACATCCTCGGCGCTGATGTGATGATGCCGTACGACCGAGCGGGATGCGCCGGCTAGCCCTCGCGAAACGCCGAGCGTCATCACGCGCCATCCCTGCCGGCCTAACGAACGGGCGGCCGCCAGGGCCGCGCGCTGTTCGGGGTCGGTGAGAAGGATGGTTGGCACGAGTCGCAGGAAGGGTTGGCAGAATGAGAATGCAACATACTGTACACGTGGAGAGACGCACTCCACGCGG
>CAMBRJ010000056.1 GCA_945870175.1 Gemmatimonas phototrophica | reverse complement strand
GCACGGCGGGCGATTCGGTGGCGCTCACGGCCGCCCAGCCGCCTGGGGGCGGACCGCGGGGGGATAGCGCCCTCGGCACGCGTGTCGGTCCCCGCGGCGATTCGACCGGGGCGCTCACCACGCGATCGACGGTCAGCGACAGCCTCCATACGGTGTCGCCGTCGCGCCCCACGCGCACGCGCACGCTGCGCACTGGGCGGCTCGAGATCTCCGCGCCCGATTCCGCGCGGCTTTACATCGACAATCGCCAAGTGGGCACCGGGCACTACACTGGCGAATTCGCGGCCGGCGCCCAGCTCGCCGTGCGAGCGGTCATGGCCAACGCGTCGACCTCCTGCACCACTGCGGTTCGAGACACCGTGCTCATAGTCAAGGCCGGCGAACGAGTGGGACTGAACCTGCCCGTTCGCGGGTGCGCCGCCGTGAGCTACGACGTGACGCCGCGCGATGCGCGCGTCACCTTCACGCCGCTGGACGGCGGACCGTCCGTCGAGGTGCGCGCCGACAGTGCTCGCGCCCTCTCGCTGCCCGAAGGACGCTACGAAGTGCGCATCCAGGCCCCGCGTTGTGTCATGGGCACCGACACGCTCCTGGTGGCACGCAGGGCCGACGGCACGGCCATCACGCGTCGATTCCCGCTGATCTGCAGCTAGCTGGCCGGCCGAGGGCCGCGGTCACGACTCGTGCGAACGCGCCGTCGCGCGCCGCGGCGTCAGCGAATCGCCGCGGTAGTACCCGCGCCAACGGCGGTCCCGACGAGGGCGCCAATCCAGAACCGTTTTGTTGCCCACCACGGCGTCGGCGGCGGCGGGACGAGCACAAAATGGCCCGTCGTGACACGTGCCACCTGCGACGTCACGAGGGCCGTTGCTGTCGTGCTGTCGCGTCGGATGATCGTGAGTCGCGCCACCAGCGCATCACGATGGACGGGATCCACCGCGTACGCCGAGAGTCCAGTGCGCAACCAGCGGCTCTCAAAGACGCGGAAGGTTGCCGTGCTGTCGTCGACGGCATCGATCTCGAAACGCGCGGCGTCGCGCGGAATCCGCGGCAGTACCGGCATGAGTGGCGCCGCTGCCCGTTCCGATCGATGACACCCGCCGCCCGCCACGGTCAGCAGCGCGACGGCCCCCAGCACCGCTCGACGCACCGCTCGACGCACCGTCACCGACGCGTTCATCCGCTCAATTCGTGAAGAGATTGCGTAGATCGTTGAACGTCACGAGCACAATCAGCGCCAGCACGGCAAGGACGCCAACACGGGCGAATCCCTCGCGGACACGACCACTGAACGCGCTACCCTTCACGCGCTCGGCCAGCACCAAGAGAATCTGCCCGCCGTCGAGGACCGGGATTGGCACGAGATTCAGAATCGCGATATTGAGGCTGAGAAAAGCGATCAACGACCAGAGTGTCTCTGCTCCGCGCTTGGCCGCCTGCACCGATGTGCGCGCGATCTGAATCGGACCACCGAGATTCTTCGCCGACACCTGCCCCGACGCCAACCCGCCGAGCACCGACGCCACACTCGTCGCCATGCGCCACGTCGCCACCCCGCCCGCGGACATCGCGCCGACGAAGCTCAGAGGCTCGTTCACGGTGGACGCGCGGACCTGAATGCCGATCCGTCCGACCGTCTTCTTGGCGCCCGTCACGGGATCGTCGATCTCCGCCGTCTGCGGCGTGATCTCCTTCGTGAAGCGCGTGTCGCCGCGCTGAATCTCGACGCGCAGCGAGCCGGTTGTCACGGGAGCGACCTCGTCGAGGACCTCGTCCCACGCCCGGATCGGATGGCCGTTGATCCCCACGATGCGATCACCGCCGGTGAGTCCGGCGACGGCCGCCGGTGCGCCGGGGACAACCGAATCGATCACCGCGGGCACATACGTATTGCCCGCGCGGTAGTAGATGCCGGTCGAGACGACGAGCGTGAGCAAGATGTTCATGATGACGCCAGCCGACAGAATAAACACTCGCGCCGACGTCGACTTGTTCTCCACCCAGCGGTCGGCCGGCACGGCTTTGGGGCCGAACGGGGCCATGGAGTTGGCATCCCACAGCGCGGGCGAGACATCCGCCGGGCGCTCGATGACGGCACCGAGTGAGCCGCGGTCACTGCCGCCTTCGATGCCGGCCATGGACTCATCGTCCCGGCTCGCCATGCGCACGAATCCGCCGAGTGGGATCAGCGACACACGGTAATCCGTCTCGCCGCGGCGCACGCCGAACAGCCGGCCGCCCCATCCGAGCGAGAAGACCGGCGCATACACTCCGGTGAGCTTGGCGGCGAGAAAGTGCCCGAGCTCGTGCACAAAAACGACGAGGCCGAAAACGAGCAACGGCGCGATATACGGTGTAATCGAGGACATCAGTGTCAGTACCCCACCTGGGCATTCACGTGGTTGCGCGCCGCGGCATCCGCGCGAAGCAGCTCATCGAGGGACGCGCCCGGCGCGCCCGCAAACTCGTGCAGCGCGGCCGACACACACTCGGCGATCCCCGAGAAGCTGAGTCGACCGGCCAGAAAATGCGCGACCGCGACTTCGTTGGCCGCGTTGAAGACGGCCGGTGCTGCGCCTCCACGCCGCCCTGCGTCGATCCCGAGCGGCAGCATGGGGAAATCCGCGGACCGAACGGTTTCGAAGCTCAGGCTACCAAGCGCGACCGGATCAAAGGATGGTACGCCGGAATCGGGAACGCGTTCCGGATAGGTCAGGGCGTACAGGATGGGCAGCTCCATCGACGGAACACCCATCTGCGCCAGCACGCTGCCATCCACGAACTCCACAAAGGAGTGGATGATGCTTTGCGGATGGACCACTACGTCTATCCGATCGTACGGCACCCCGAACAGATGGTGCGCCTCGATCACCTCGAGCGCCTTGTTCGCCAGGGTGGCGCTGTCGATCGTGATCTTGCTCCCCATCTGCCACGTGGGATGCTTCAAGGCGTCCGCCACCGTGGCGGCGGCGATGCGCTCGGCCGGCCACGTGCGAAATGGTCCGCCAGAGGCTGTCAGTACGAGCCGTCGCACTTCGTGCGGCTGACGGCCCGCCAGGCACTGCAGGATGGCCGAATGTTCACTGTCGACCGGCACCAACTCGCCGCCATGCGCCCGTGCCGTTTCCGTGACGATCGAGCCCGCGACCACCAGCGTCTCCTTATTCGCCAACGCCACGCGCTTGCCGAGACGCAGTGCGGCCAGCGTCGCCGGCAAACCGGCCGCTCCCACCACGGCATTGATCACGATCTGCGCATCGGGGTGCGTCGCCGCCGCCACGAGGCAATCGGCACCAACAGCCCAGCCGTCGGGCGCATCGGCGTGCGATTGCACGAGACCGACGAAGGACGGCCGCCACGTCTCCACCTGTTCCGCGAGGCCGGCGACGTTACCGTTGGCCGTGAGCGCCACCGGCACGAAGCGATCCCGCTGACGCGCCAGCACGCGCAGCGCACTCGTCCCGATGGAACCGGTCGACCCAAGGATCGCGACACCGGCGGGTGTGCCCCCCGTCGCCCCAGCATGGCGGGCGCGCGTCATGCGCCGGGCGCCGGCAGCAAAAGCGCGTAGTACAGCGCGTAGCTCACGGGGAGGACGAAAAACAACGAGTCGAGGCGATCAAGCACGCCACCATGTCCCGGGAATAGCGTTCCGCTGTCCTTCACGCCGGCTTCGCGCTTGAGCAGCGACTCCGTGAGGTCTCCAATCTGCGCCGTCACGCTGATGCACACGGCGAAGATGATCAACCCGGAGGGGCTGAAGGCGAGCTGCGCCTGCGGCTTGAGCAGGTAGTGCACAAAGGCCGCGCAGGCACCGACGGTGGCGACGACGGCACCGACCGCCCCGGTGATCGTCTTGGCTGGGCTCACCGACGGGATCAGCTTGGGCCCTCCCAGCGCACGACCGGTGAAGTACGCGCCGGTGTCGCTGGCCCACGTAAGCACCACGGGCATGATGACCACGAGCGCGCCGGCCGTGTCGCCGACGGCGTACCCGAAGTAGCGCAACGCGTAGATGTAGCTGAGCGTGCCGCCGGTATAGAGCGCCCCGAAAACGGTGGTGGCCGCGGCGCCCAGGGGCTTGCCGTCGACGCCTCGCGTCCAAATCGAGAGCGCCAACACGAATAGCGGCACCAATATCCAGACCACGAGCGGTACGGCGAAGACGCCGAGTTGCTGCGCATGGACGGCGAGCGGAATCAGCGCCGCGAGCACGATGCCGACCACGCTCATCGGCGTCGTGCCACCTTCACGGGCCATCCGATAGAACTCCCACGCGGCAAGACCAGAGAGCGCACCGGCCAGCGTCGCGAGCGGTGCGCCGCCGAGCCAGATGATCCCGAGCGCGATCGGCGCTCCGATGACGGCGACTATGGCACGCCGAGCGAGTTCGTTCACGCGAGGGGGGGAAAGAGCGCGTTCCGGCGCATCAGGTACCGACACGGCCGAAGCGTCGGTCGCGTCGCTGAAAATCACAGATGGCCTCATACAAGGACCCACGTCCGAAGTCCGGCCACAGCACGCCGGAGATGTACAACTCCGCGTAGGCGACCTGCCACAACAAGAAATTCGAAAGTCGCTGCTCGCCCGACGTGCGGATCAGTAGATCGGGGTCGGGGCACGCCGCGGTAAACAAGCGCGCACGGAACTCGTCTTCGGTAATCGCCTCTGGCGTGAGGCGACCGGCCTGCACCTCTTCCGCCAACATCCGCGCCGCGCGCACCAACTCCGCGCGACCGCCATAAGAGATGAAGAGATTGAGCCCCAGCTGCGTTCCCGACTCGGTAATGCGCATGACGCGCTCCACGGCGGCGGCGGCCGGCCCACTGAGACGATCGAGGTCTCCATGAACATGAACGCGAACGCCCTGCGCATGCAGGTCGTCCGCTTCACGGGCAATGAATTCTTCCAAGAGCGACATGAGCGCCGAGACTTCGGTTTCCGGCCGCTGCCAGTTCTCCTGCGAGAACGCGAACAGCGACAACCACTCCACGCCGGCCTCGAGACAGCCCTCAACGACCGCGCGAACCGCCTTCATGCCGGACCGATGACCGAACGGTCTGGGCATGTGCCGCTCTCGCGCCCACCGCCCGTTGCCGTCCATGATGATCGCGATGTGCCGCGGCACCACCCCGTGCACGCGAATGCGTGCCAGCAGATCCGTTTCGGTCTCAGCCATGGTGGGCGGGGGCAAGGGGCATATCAGCGAGCGGTCCGCAGGGCGGACTCACACCTCCATGATCTCGGCTTCCTTCGTCTTCAGCAGCACTTCGAGCTTCCCGATGCACTCGTCGTGCGCCTTCTGCAGCTCCTTCTCCGCATGCTTCTTGTCGTCCTCGGAGACGCCGTCCAGCTTCTTGACCTTGTCGCGCGCGTCGGTGCGGGCATGACGGATCGCGATGCGACCATCTTCCGCCAGCTTGCTCAGCACTTTGACGAGTTCCTTGCGACGCTGCTCGTTCATCGAGGGAAGCGGCACCCGGATGACGCCGCCCTGATGCGCCGGATCGAGGCCGAGTTCCGACTCGCGGATCGCCTTCTCGATCACTTTCGCCTGTCCCTTGTCGAACGGCGTGACGAGCAGCACGCGGGGTTCGGGGGCCGACACCTGTGCCACTTGATTCAGCGGCACCAGCGAGCCATACGCCTCGACCCTGATCGTGTCCAGCATGCTCGGCGACGCCTTGCCGGTACGGATGCCGGCGAAGTCACGCTTCGAGGCCTCGAGGGCCTTCTCCATCCCGCTCTTCGTGTCCTTCAAAATCTGTGCAGTGCTCATGAGACCAGTGTCCCCACGCGTTCGCCGTTGATGGCGCGTGCGATCGCGCCTGGCGTGTGAAGGTTCAGCACGATCAGCGGCAACTGATTCTCTTTGCACAGCGTGATGGCCGTCTGGTCCATAACGCGGAGCTCTTCGAGCATCACATCGCGATAGCTGATCGACTCGTACATCGTGGCATTCGGATCCTTCTTCGGGTCCGCCGAATACACCCCGTCGACACTGGTGGCCTTGATGATGACATCCGCCTTCATCTGAATCGCCCGCAGCACCGCCGCCGTGTCCGTTGAAAAATACGGGTTCCCCGTGCCAGCGGCAAAGATGACCGTACGCCCCTTCTCGAAATGGCGCAACGCGCGCCGGCGAATGTAGGGCTCGGCCAACTCTTCCATGCGAATCGCCGTCATGACGCGCGTGTCGAGCCCCTTTTTCTCGAGCACGTCCTGCATGGCCATCGCGTTGATGACCGTGCCGAGCATGCCCATGTAGTCGGCGCCGACACGATCCATCCCCATCTGGGAGAGCTGCGTGCCACGCACGATGTTCCCACCGCCGATGACCAGACCGAGTTGCACGCCCATGCGCGCCACTTCGACGATCTGGTCAGCGAACGAACCGATCCGTTCGAAATCGAACCCAACGCCGCGATCTCCGGCGAGTGCTTCGCCGGAGAGCTTCAGCAGAATGCGCGTGTACTTCCTGCCCGCGGCGCCCACGGCGCTCACTCGGCGCCGAGCTGCAGACGAGCGAAGCGATCGACGGTGATCGTGCCACCGGCGCGCTCGGCGTGGTCCTTGACCAGCGCGGCGATCGTGATCGCGGGGTCGCGAACCCACGACTGCGGCATCAGCGTGACATCCTTGAGGAACGCTTCGATCTTGCCCGTCGCGATCTTCTCGATCATCGCTTCCGGCTTCCCCGTCTCACGGGCCTGCTCTTCCGCGATACGCTTCTCGCTTTCGATCGTCTCGGCGGGCACGCCGGTCCGATCGACCGCCATAGGCGCCGCCGCCGCGATGTGTTCCGCGATGAACTTCACGAGCTGCTGCGTGGCCTCGTGCGCGGCGGCTTCCGGTGTGGACGCCGTAACCTGCACCAGCGTGGCCAGCTTGCCGTTGTGGTGGCGGTACATGCCGACCACACCGTTCTCGCCCGCATCGAAACGCGCGACGTGCTTGACGTTTACCGCTTCGCCGGTCTTCGACGACGTGAGCTTCACAAACTCGGTGACGCTTTGCGACGGATCCGCCACGAACGGCTCCGAGAGGAACGTCTCGACATCGGCAGCGGTGGAGTGCACGCGCTGCGCGACAAGTTGCGCGACGACCTTGCCGAAATCCTCGTTGCGCGCGACGAAGTCCGTCTCGCACGCCACTTCGACGAGCACGCCGGAGCGACCGTCGTTGAAGATCTCGCCGCCAATGATGCCTTCGCTCGTCGAGCGGTCGGCACGCTTTTCGGCCTTCGCAATGCCCTTCTTGCGGAGGTACTCGACCGAGGCGTCCATGTCGCCGCCATTCTCCTCGAGCGCCTTCTTGCAATCCATCATGCCGGCGCCGGTGCGCTGGCGGAGTTCCGAAACAGCCTTCGCGGTGATCACCGTGGTCATCTTCGAGCCCTGTATATGCTGAGTGTCAGTATCTGCGATGCGATGGTACTGCGAACAATGCCGAGCTACTGCGTACGAACGCCGCCGGTGTTGAGCCGGCGGCGTCGCGGTGCTGCAGTGGAAGCCTGATCCGGCGGTCAGGAAACCGACCGAATATTACTCCTGTCCGGCCGACTCGGCTCCCGCTTCTCCGGCGTCACCAGCAGCCTCTGGGGCGGCGCCTTCCGCGGCCGTTCCCTCGGAACCCGGCTTCAGGCGCGCGGCGATGGCTTCCGGCTTGGCGCGGCGACGGCGCGGGCGATTACCGGCACCACCACCCTGTCCACCACCCTGTCCACCACCCTGTCCACCACCCTGGCCGCCACCCTGGCCGCCACGATCTCCACCGCGGCCGCCACGCTCACCACGACCCGCCGGCTCCGTGCCACGGTCGCTCGAGAACGTGTAGCTTTCCTGCTCCTCGTCGCTCGGACGGGCGGGCGCCTCACGGCGAGCCTCGTCGATCGTATCCGCAATGACCTTGGCGATCAACTCGACCGACCGAATGGCGTCGTCGTTACCGGCGATCGGCACCGTGATCAGGTCGGGATCCGCATTGGTGTCCACGATGGCGACGATGGGCACGCCAAGCTTGTTGGCTTCGGAGACGGCAATGCGCTCCTTCTTCGAGTCGATGATGAACAGCAGCCCCGGGAGGCGGTTCATCGTCTTGATTCCCGAGAGGTACTTGCCGAGCTTCTCGCGCTGACGCGACATGAGAAGCTGTTCCTTCTTGGTGTAGTTCTTGAGCGTTCCGTCTTCCGTGCCGGCCTCGAGGTCCTTGAGCTTCTTGACCTGCTTCTTGACGGTCTGGAAGTTCGTCAGCATGCCGCCGAGCCAGCGCTCGGTGACAAACATGCCGCCGCAGCGTTCGGCCTCGGCCTTGACGATGGCGGCGAGCTGGCGCTTGGTGCAGACGAAGAGGACGTTCTCACCACGCAACACGACCTCGCGGACGAGCTTCTGCGCCAGTTCAATCTGGCGGAGCGTCTTCTGCAGGTCGATGATGTGAATGCCATTGCGCTCGGCGAAAATGAACCGGCGCATCTTGGGGTTCCAACGACGGGTCTGGTGCCCGAAGTGAACGCCCGCGGCGAGCAGCTGCTCGAGGGACGGAGTCGTCATAAGTAGAAAGCGGTAAGGTTTTGAAAAACGTCCGCTGTCGTCACTGCTGGCTGCGACCGGCTCCAGAAGGAGCTCGGTACCCGCAGCCAGCTCGGACAGCGTGAGAGATACGCAGCACGACGCGGCGAACCGCGTGGACTAGCGCTTGGAGAACTGGAACCGCTTACGGGCGCCAGCGCGGCCCGGCTTCTTGCGCTCGACTTCACGCGCGTCACGCGTCATGAGGCCGTACTCGCGCAGCTTCTTCTTGTGGCCCTCGTCGATCTTGACGAGCGCACGGGCGATCGCGAGACGCACAGCGCCCGCCTGACCGGCCACACCACCACCGTCGAGAACGGCCTTGATGTCGTACTTGCCGAGCGTATCGGTCAGCGTGAACGGCTGCTGAATCGCGGACACGAGCGTCGGGCGCGGGAAGTACTCCCCCAGCGAACGGCCGTTCACATCCCACTTGCCCGAACCCGGCGTCATGTACATGCGGCAGACCGCACGCTTTCGACGACCGATGGTCTGAATCTGCTCTGACATTACTTAGCCTCGGCGGAGGAGAAGGAAAGCGTCGCCGGGACCTGCGCCACATGCGGATGCTCGGCGCCCCCGTACACGCGCAGCTTACGGCGCAGGACCTGACGGCCCAGCGCCGTCTTCGGGAGCATGCCGTACACGGCCTTCTCGATCACGCGCTCCGGATGCTTCGCCAACACCGAGGCAAAGGGCGTGTGCTTCTCGTGGCCCATGTAGCCGGTATGGCTGAAGTAGGTCTTCTGCTCGGCCTTGCGGCCGGTCACCTGTACCTTCGACGCATTGATCACGATGACGAAGTCACCCGTGTCCATGTGAGGCGTGTACATGGGCTTATGCTTGCCGCGGATGATCTTCGCGACTTCCGACGCGAGACGGCCCAGGACCATTCCTTCCGCGTCGACGATATACCACCGACGGTCGATATCCTTCGGGGTCGCGCTGTAGGTCTTCATGCTAACGTGATCCGTGCGTGATTCGGAGACGCCACCAGAGGCGCTCAGAAAGAGATAAAGGAACTACGAAGGGACAACAGGCACTGCTGATCGCACTACTGAACGCCAAATCGCCCGAAAAACGGGACAGACTCGTAGGTTACTCAGCATTGAAGTCTGTGTCAATCCGAGGGTTGAGGGTGGTTCGCCGCCCCGGGGGGTCAAATGCAACGGATCAGGCTGCTTGCTGCGCCCCGACTCCCCCGCCAGACTGTCCGGTTCGGGCGACGACGTCCGAACACCCCCCTCGAGGAGTTTGCATGTCGATGATGTCGGAGTTCAAGGAATTCGCCATGAAGGGCAGTGTGATGGACCTGGCGATCGGTGTCGTCATCGGCGGCGCCTTCCAAAAAATCGTCGACAGCATGGTCAGCGATATCATCATGCCGATCGTCGGTTTGGCCACCGGTGGCGTCGACTTCACCAACCGCTTCGTAGCCCTGCAGGGCGGCCCTTTTGCTACCCTGGAGGAGGCGAAGAAGGCCGGTGTGGCCACCCTCAACTACGGGCTGTTCCTCAATCAGGTCCTGACGTTCCTGATCGTCGCCTTCACCCTGTTCCTGGTGATCAAGGGCGTCAACCGGATGCGCCGGAACGCGCCCGCTCAAGGCTGATCGCCGATCGGGGCCGATCGCGGCACCGTCGCCTCACTCCGACGGGATCGGCCCTAGTTCGATCAGCAGCGCGCCCTTGTCGACGGCCTGCCCCGGGATCGCCAGCACCGCCGTGACCACACCGGCCACCGACGCCCGCAGCTCGTTTTCCATTTTCATGGCTTCGACCACCACGAGCCCCTGCCCCGCGCTCACCGTGTCGCCGACCACCACCGACACACGCACCACGAGCCCCGGCATCGGCGCCCTCAGCGGCGCCGGTCCGCTGGCCTCCGCCGCCGCCGCCGTCAGATCCTGAATCGCCCGCATGCGCTCATCGAGCGCATCGGCTTCCACCCGCTGACCGTCCACGTCGAGCGTCCAGCGGCCCCGTGACGCGCCACGGCGCGCCACCAACCGATGCACCTGTTCGCCGATCCGCAGGAGGCGCACGGGCGTCCCCTCGATCGAGGAG
>CAMBRJ010000055.1 GCA_945870175.1 Gemmatimonas phototrophica | reverse complement strand
GTCATTGCCCTGGCCGATCTTCGCACCGAGTTGGAAGCGCGGGATCAGCCGACCGATCATGCGCATGACGACGCGCCGTCGCACACGCCGGAGGATCCCGTCGACGCGGCGGTGCACGCGATGCTCGATACGGTCGAGACGGACATTGCGCCGTTGCTGGCGGCGATGACGGTGGTGGACGTAGCGCCCGTCGTCGTGACGGATGTCGTAGAGGAAACAGCGACTGAGGATGCCGACAGCGAGGACGCCGCCGGCGACGCGACCCGTCGCAAGCGGCGCCGTGGCCGTCGTGGTGGCCGTCGTCTCCGGGCCGCGGAACAGCGACGCCAGTCCGAGCAGGACGGGTCGCCGATGCCGCCCGATGGTGCTGATGACGCCGACGATGGCGATGACAACGAGGAGTAAGCCGGACGTGCCGCGATTTTACCTGACTACCGCCATCGATTACGCGAATGGCGATCCGCACCTTGGCCATGCCCTGGAGAAGATCGGCGCCGATGTGATCGCGCGCTATCGTCGCCAGTGCGGTGACGACGTGCATCTGCTGATCGGCATGGACGAACATGGCCAGAAGGTGCAGCAGACCGCCGCCAAGGACGACGTGGCCCCGCAGGCCTTCACCGATGGCATCGCCGCGCGCTTTCAGGACATCTGGGCCAGGCTCGGTATCTCGTACGATCAGTTCATCCGCACCACCGAGCCGCACCACAAGGCCGGCGTGCAAGCCTTGATCCGCATGATCGCCGAGCGGAATCCGGATGATTTCTACGAGCGCTCGTATACCGGCATGTATTGCGTCGGCTGTGAAGCCTTCAAGCAGGACACGGATATCGTGGACGGCAAATGCGTGCTGCATCCCACGCGCACACTCGAGGAAGTCGAAGAACGCAATTGGTTTTTCCGCCTCTCGAAGTATCAGGGCTTTCTGCAGAACCTGCTGGCCACGAATCCGTCGTTTATCGAACCGGAGAGCCGTCGCAACGAGATCCTCGGATTGCTGGCACAGGGTCTCGAGGACATCTCGGCGTCGCGTGCCCGTCTCGATTGGGCCGTGCCGTTCCCGCTGGTGTTGTCCAACGGTGAGACGCAGGGCACGTACGTGTGGTTCGACGCCCTGCCCAACTACCTCACGGCCACCGGCTTCCCTGACGCCGGCTACGAGCACCGCTGGCCGGCCGATCTGCACATCATCGGCAAGGATATCACGCGCTTTCACGTCGTGATCTGGCCGGCCATGCTTGAAGCGGCGGGGCTGCCGTTGCCGAAGCAGGTGTGGGCGCATGGGTTCGTGCAGCTGGGCGGTGAGCGCTTTTCCAAGAGCGCCGGCGTCAAGCTCGACCTCGGCGAAGCCATCGACCGCTATGGGGCCGATGCGTTCCGCTACGTGCTGCTGCGCGAAGTGCCGTTCGACAGCGACGGCAACTTCTCGTGGGAGCGCTTCGAAGAGCGGTACACCAGTGACCTGGCGAATGCGTTCGGCAATCTGGCCAGTCGCGCCATCGCGATGGTCGAGAAGTATTTCGACGGCGTCGTGCCGACCGCGTTGCGCCCGGACGCGGAGTTGGACGACGAAACCGACGTGGCGGCGTATCACGCGGGCATGAACGGGTCGCGAGGCTGGCTGCTGCACGAGGGGCTGTCGGCGGTCTCGCGCATGACGGCCCGCGCGAACGAGTACACCGCCGCGACGACGCCCTGGGCCGTCGCCAAGGATCCGGCGCGCGCGGCGGAACTGGCGCAGATTCTCGCCTCGCTGATCCGTCGGATCGCGCGGCAGACAGTGCTGCTCGCGCCGTTCATGCCGACGAAGGTCGAAGCCGTCTGGGCACAGCTCGGTGCCCCTGGCACGGCCGGCGCGCAGCGGATCGACGCGCTGGCCGAGCTCGAGCCGGCCGGCTGGCGCGTGCACAAGGGGGATGGGGTGTTCCCTCGCCCCGCACCGCCGGCGGCCCCCCCGGCCACATCCGGTCCGCAATAGACCGTCATACCGGCGGCGTTTTCGTCACGGTGCCGCGCCGCACCGTTACAGAAATCGAGGTGTTTCGTCCAGTCTTCGACTGGGAACCATCGGTGAAATTACCTGCAGGGTGAATGAATCGTATTTCATCTGGCGTACCGATCCTAAGCCAGAGGAAATCCATGACGTCTCGTCAGAATACGCAGCCACGGCTGCCACCGCATCGCCAACGCCGGGGCTTCGCCCTCGAAGTGGTGCTGCTTATGCTCGTGATGTTCTCGATTATCGTGCTGGCCGGGTTGTCAGCCGTGACGACGATCGCGCGGACCTCCAACGCCGACTATCGGGGTGCGCGCGCGTCGTACGCGGCCGAGGGCGGCGCCGACGACATCATGTCGCAGCTCGACGCGGCGATGCAGGACGGCATCATCAACGGTGATGACATCGCGTCGATCACGAAGCCCGAGATCACGGGTTATCGCATGACGCAGACCACCAAGACGACCGGCATCCCCGAGTCGCGCACGATCACGGCGGGCCCATTCGCCGGCCTCTACTCGTTGAACCAGCCGATCGACATCACCGTCACGGCGCGCGACACGTCGGGCAACAAGGCGACCGCCGTCCTGTCGGTGAATGCCCAAACGATTCCGCTCTTCCAGTTCGGCGTGTTCTACGAGGACGACTTGGAGATTCTCCCCGGCGCACCGATGACGTTTTCGGGCTGGGTGCACACCAACGGGAACCTCTACCTGTCGTCGAACAGCGCCACGTTCCAGAGCAATCTCACGACGCCGGACAGCGTATTCTGGAACCGGAAGGACACCAATAATCGCTTGAACGGTGTGCGCATCAACAACGCGGCCGGCACCGCGGTGCTGCTCGACTTCGATTCGCGCAGCTTGTCGCAACCCGCGTTCAAGACGCGCAGTGAAGTGCGCTTCAGCGGCCGCTTGATGTCCGCGGCGCATGGCGTGCGCCCGCTCAAGCTGCCGTTGCCCGCGAACGTGCCGGCGATGACGCTGGTGGAGCCCCGCAGTGCGGGCGACAGTCCGATGGTGCAGGACGTGAAGATGGCGTGGAAGTCCGACTGGTACATCACGATCAACGCGGCCGTGTTCGACGTCGTCGACACCAACACGATGAAGTCGCAGCTCTGCACCAACTTCATGGTGCATGAGCGCACCGGGGGCTTGCAGGTTCCGGACGCGGCCGCCTGCGCCAGAATTTTCAAGCCGCGTCGCAATGCGTTCTACGAGGGTCGTGAAGATCTGCGTCCCGATCTTCTCGACGTCCACATGGATTCGTTGCGCATCTGGAGCGACGCCGCCAATGCGACGCGCGCGCCGCGCATTATCTACCTCAACTTCACCAATGTCGGCGGCAACACGAACAAGGATCTCGTGGCCGTCCGACTGCGCCAGGGCGCGCAGCTGCCGAGACCGAGTGTGTCCACGGATACCGGCGGTCTGAGCATGGTGACGGAGCGTCCGCTCTACATTCTCGGCGATTACAACACGACCATCTGGCGTCCGGCCGCCATCATGGGTGACGCGATCACCTTCCTCTCCAATCCGCCCAATCCGGCGATGCGGCAGACGCCCGGAACCCTGGCCACGCGCTGCAGTGCGGCGGTTGGTTGGTGCGACACCCTGCAGACCAATTTTCAGCAGCGCACGGCGCGCCCCACGACGGTCAAAGCGGCCTTGCTGGCGGGCCACTCGGCCACGCCGTGTGACTATGCGCGGGCGGGGTGCGGCGTGCCCGCGTATGGCGGCGGTCTTGAGAACTTCCCCCGCTTCCTGGAGAACTGGGGTGGCGTGACCTTCACCTACACGGGCTCGCTGGTGTCGCTCTACCAGAGCCGCTTCCTCTTTGGCCTGTGGGGCAACGTCACCAATGTGGGCTTCGCCAACGGCGGCTACTACTCGGCCCCGACCCGTCAGTGGAGCTTCGACGTGAATTTCCGGTTCCCTGAGCGGCTCCCGCCAGGGACGCCATCCGTAGGCACGGTGCTCCAGACCGCGTTCCGACCGTTGTACTGATCGCTTCACTGTACTATCGGGGCTTCCCCGGGATCCGTATGTCACGCACCACGCTCACCCACGACCAACGCGGCTTCACCATCATCGAACTGCTGACAGTCGTCGCGATGGTCGGCATCATGATGGCGATCATCCTTCCCAAGTTTCGCATCTCCGAGAAGACGGAGGTGCAGCTGGCGGGCATTCAGCTGGCACAGGATATCGATGTGGCCCGCACCCGCGCGCTCTCGACGCGCGAACTGGTGCGGGTGGCGTTCAACACGAGTACGCGCAAGTACGGTGGCTATCTCGATGACAACGGCGACAGCACGATCGTCGAGTCGGATGCCGAGTGGCAGGCGCTTCGCGGCTTCGGCGTGCGCGAGCTGCCGGCGCGCGTGCAATACAGTCGTGGGGCGGCCGGGGCGATTCCCGGCGATGTGTCGTCGGGAGCCATCAGTTTCCCCGACGGGCACATCGAGTTCGATTCCCGCGGATTGACCACGCCGATGGGAACGCGCGGCGTGGTCTACCTGGCGAATGACAACGACCCGTACGCCGTCGTGGCGATTCAAGTGACGCCGTCGGGCACGGTGCGATTCTGGAGCTACACCCAGAGCGGAGGCTGGCAATGACCCGCCATCCCCTGCGTCGGAAGCGCGCCCGTCTGACACCATCGACGCGCCGGGGCTTCACGCTCGTCTCGATGATCGTCGCGATTATCCTGCTCGCGGTTGGCCTGTCGTCGCTGGCCAGTGCGAACGCCAGCACCATCACACTGCAGACGCTGGCGCAGAATCGGACCAACGCCATCGCCATCGGCCGCTCGTATCTCGAACAGGTTCGTACGCGCGATCCGTGGCTGGTGGAGACCGAGTCATCGGTACGGCTTGGCGCGGAAGGAACGCCGGATGCCAGCGGTCCGTACGTCCGCACGATGACGGTCACCGAAACGCGCCAGAATCTCGTCAAGATCGACGTCACCATCGACTATCCACGCGCCTCGACGCCCGTCGTGCTCACCACGTTGCTGTTTCGCGGCAACGGTCTCTCCGGGGCCCAATAATGCGCACAATCGCAGTTCTGCCCCGGCGCGCGCGTCGTGGCTTCACGCTGGCCGAAGTGCTGATGTCGATGACCATCGGCATGGTGGTGATCGCGTCGGCAACCGCCTTTGCGTTAAGCAGCTGGCGGACGCGACGTTCGTGGACCGTGCGCGAGGGGGTGGATCGCGGCGCCCGCTTCGTGGGGCTCTCGCTGGCCCGCGACGTCCAGGAGGCGGGCATTGGCATGGTCGGCACGTCGGTCTTCTCCGCCCTGGGGACCGTCGGCGACACCATCTCGGTGCTGTCGGTGCCGTTCGAGCCGACCGAGGCGCCGGTATACCCGATTTTCGACGACGGCGACACGCTGCCGAACTATCCGGCGGGCGGGACCTGTGGGGCGACGTGCATCGACTTCAAGAAAGTGAACGGTGCGTACGATGTGAAAGCGGGCGATCTCGTACGACTGCAGGTGGGAACGGCGCGTCGGCTCTTGTTGCTCACGAGCGTCGCGAATCAGGGGTCGGGGCTGTTTCGCATCGAGTTTCTGCCCACGACACGTCTCGTCAACCGCGACGCGGGCCTCGACAACCTGCTCCTGTCGCGATCGGGCACCACGATTCAACGAGTGAATGCGGTGATGTACTGGCGCATTCCCGGAACGAAGCAGCTCATGCGCGCGTCACGGCTGACCGCGACGGGCGCGCCCGACGGCGATGTGGTCGCCACCGGCGTCGAGCTGTTCGAGGGCCGGCTCGTGTTCATTTCGGGGGTCGAACATCCCACGTATGATGGCCTCGACGCCGATACCACGAACGACGGCAACGATGTGATCGGCGTCCGCATCCGGACGAAGATCCGCAGCGACCGCAGCGACCCCGCCGTGAATGGCGGCAATCCCATCGACCGATGGTACGAGTGGCGTGTGGCCCCGCGCAATCTGCTCTACGAAAAGAACAAGATGTGACGGGGCGACCACCAGGTTACGTCGAGTTTACTTCTTGAAGTCGACGGTCGGTGCCGCACGCGAGGCGGCGTCGGTGACTTCGAAATACGCGCGCGGCTTGGCACCCGTCACCTTGGCCGTGAGGACCGCGGGAAACTTGCGGATGTACTCGTTGTACAGACGCACGGCGCCGTTGTAATCGGTCCGCGAGACCGCGATGCGATTCTCGGTGCCGGTGAGTTCGTCCTGCAGCCGGAGGAAGTTCTCGTTCGACTTGAGCTCCGGATACGCTTCGACAGTCACATTGAGACGTCCGAGCGACGTCGTGAGCTGCTGGTTGGCGTTGGCCAATTCGGCCGGATCGGAACCGCCCGGCTTCTGCAAGGCACCAATCAGTCCAGCCCGCGCCTGAGTGACCGCGGTCAGCACGTCGCTTTCCTGCGCGGCGAATCCCTTGACCGTGTTCACGAGATTCGGAATCAGATCGGCCCGCCGCTGCAGCTGCGCATCGATGTTCTGCTTGGCCTGGGCGGCCTGTTCGTCGTACGTCTGGATCGAATTGTAGCCGCAGGCATTCATGCCGAGCGGCAACGCGACGGCCACTGCCAGCAGTCGCGCGCGCGAAGCGGCTCGCGAGGCGACTCGCGAGGCGAGGCGTGACCAAGAGAACGGACGATCGGAACGCGGTGTCGTGACCATGGGGTTCCTCATGAGTGGACTGGGGAAATAACTGCTGCTGCCGCCGTTGGCGGCGTGAATCGATCGAGATATTCGACGAGGACATCCATACCGCGGAGATACCCCGCGAGCACGGTTTCCGCCTCGCCGTTCGAGAGCGCCGTGCCGCGCACGAGCGCCGCCACCGAGAGGAACGGCGCCGGGTCGAACCCGCACTGCGTGGCCACCTCCTGAATCACCCGCGTCGCATCGCGTTCCGGCGTCACGCCGTGGAGGCGTAGGACGGCACGAAAGATCACGAGCAACGCGCTGTAGCTCGAGCGCAGCAGATCGGTTTGCCTCGCCGCGTCCGTGCCGGCCACCATCACGCCTCGCCGTAGGCGCAGCAACTTGCCCATCGCTTCCTGCTCCGTCTGCAACCGCAGATGTTGCAGATCCACCGTCAGGTCGCTCAGGGACAGCGTGCCATGCAGCACGCGATGTCGCTCGAGGATATCGGCGTACTCCATCGGGAAGATGTCGGCCGAACGCCGCCACTCCTGCTCGGTGAGCACGAGGACCGGCGGGTTCCCGGCTTCCTGCCAGGCGCGCATGGTCTGTCCGAGACGGCGCATGAGCGCCACGTCGATCGTGGAGACAATGACGAGCACATTGAAGTCGGAGTGCCCGACCACCTGCTCGCCGCTGGCCGCCGATCCATACAGGACTGCCGCCCGCAGCGCGTCACCGTGCACCTGACGCAACTGCTGGACAAGGTCATCGAGAGACATCGAAGCACGTGCCATGGATCTGTTCACCAGTTGGAGCCGCCACCACCACCACTAAATCCGCCGCCACCGCCGAATCCGCCGAACCCTCCGCCACCACCGCCGCCGAAGCCGCCACCGAATCCGCCACTGCCGCTGTGCCACCCTCCCGACGACGGGCCGGGCATGGGAATGGGGATGCAGCCCACACAGCCACCGCGACGCCGTCCACGAGAGGAGCTGAGCAACGAGAGGAAAATCACCAGCGCCAGCACCACCATGAACGGCGGAATGCCTTGCGACTGCGGCGGCCGTCGTCGTTGTTGCGGGGGCGGCACGCCGTCCAGCGCCACGCCGAAGTTGGCGGCATAGCGCCCCGCGACATCGGTCGCGATGCGCTCCAAGGCGCCGGAATAGTCTTGCGCACGAAACAGCGGCGTCTGCTCGCGGCAGATCTCGCCCGAGATGGCGTCGGTGATGAAGCCTTCGGTGCCCTGCCCGGTCTCGATGCGGCAGTACCCGCGGCCGTCGTCCGACGTTTCCTTGGGCACCAGCAGGATGATCACCCCGGCATTGCGGGCCTGATCACCGATCGCCGCGTCGGCACCGATCTTCCACTCGCGGCCAAGACGCAGCGACACTTCTTCCACGGGTCGTCCTGCAAGATTCGGCAGCGTGACGATGACCATGTCACCACGGGTCGCCGCGTTGACGCGCTTGGCGAGATCGTCGATGCGGGCGGCCGCGTCGGGCGCGAGCACGTTCGCGAAGTCGTTGACGTAGCCGACCGGCGCTGGAAGCGGCTGACCGGCCGCCGCGACCTGACCCCACGCACGCGCCGGCCACGCGCCAACGGCGAGGATCGCCGCGACGAGCCACAGCATGCCATGCCGAGCGAGCGGAACCGCGCGGGCAGCGAGACGGCGGTGGTCGGATTGAACCAAGAGGATGCGCACGGAGTGAAAGATACCGTCCGTACGCGCGCCGCAAGGATTCGGTGTCACGGGTGACGCCTTTGGCATCTGCCGTGGCATCTGCCGTGCCGACCTCGCCGGATCCGTTAGATTGCCAAGGGCTACATGCCAACCGTCTCCAACCTGATCCGGAATTTCATGTCCCGAGTGCGTTCTGTGTCTCGCCTGTCGACGCTCCTGTTCTGCCTGGCCGCCCTCACGGCCTGCGGACGCGACACCAGTGACGCGGCGAACACGACCGCGAGCGGTACGACTGGCGGTACGATGCCGGCGGCGGGATCACCGCTGCTGCAGACCACGGCCGTGACACGTCCGGACGCCTCCGGTGATTCGCTCGCCGACTCGATCACGATTCAGCGCGCCGATCGTGGCCGACTGATGGGGCGTGACGATGCGATGTGGGTGGTGATGATCAGCGACTTTCAGTGTCCGTACTGCAAGCAGTGGCACGACTCGTCGATGGCGAAGCTGAAGCGCGACTACATCGATGCCGGCAAGATCCGCATGGCGTACCTCCATCTGCCCCTCTCGATTCATCGTCACGCCCGGGCACAGGCCGAGGCGTCGATGTGCGCCGCGGTGCAACAGAAGTTCTGGGAATACGCCGACGTGCTGTTCCGTGAGCAGCGCGCCTTCCAGCCGCTCGACAATGCCACGGCGAAGCTGGAGGCGATCGCCCGCGAAGTGTCGCTCGACCTGCCCACCTTCACCCGCTGCCGAAAGTCCGACGCGATCCGCCTGCTCGTCGAGAACGACGAGCGACAGGCCTCGCAGGCGCGCGTGCAATCCACGCCGTCATTTCTGGTGGGCGACTTCCTCGTGCAAGGCGCCCTGCCATACCAGGATTTTCGCAAAGCCATCGACACGGCGCTGGCGGTGGCGAAGTCGAAGAGGACGCGCTGAACCCGCTGGTCCGCTCGGCGTACGGAGCGGGCGTGCTCGCCGCCCGGATCGCCACGCGAATCGCCACGCGAATCGCCACGCGGCTGGCCCCATCGAGCGAGTCGAAGCTCTGTCGTTCGCTGGCGGCCCGTCGCGGGCTGCTAGATCGGGTGGCCGTCACCAGCCGGGCGGTTCGTTCGGCGGCGCGACCGCTGGTGTGGATCCACGCCCCGTCGGTAGGTGAAGGGCTGCAGGCGCGCCCCGTCGCGCATCGCTGGCGTGAGGTACATCCGGAGTGGCAGCTCGCCTACACGTATTTCTCGCCCAGTGCCGAGCGGTTTGCCACCTCGATCGGCGCCGACATCACGGACTACCTGCCCTTTGACGGGCGCCACGAAGCCGACGCGATGCTCGACGCGTTGCAGCCCGCCGTGCTGGTGTTCGTGAAGCTCGACGTGTGGCCGAATCTCGTGGAGCGCGCGACGGCGCGAAACATCCCCGTCGTGCTCCTCAGTGCCACGCTGGCGGCCCGATCGGGGCGAACAGGCACACTGGCCCGCCTCCTGCTCCGCGACGCCTACCGCGCCCTGCAGGGCGTCGGCGCGATCGATCAGGCCAGTGCCGACCGCCTGCTCGCACTCGGTGTGCGCCCCGACGTGCTCGAGGTCACGGGCGACACGCGTTTCGATCAGGTGTGGGCCCGCGCGCAGGGGGTCGACCGGCAGCAACCGCTCTTGCAGGCCCTCGCCAGTTCGCGACCAACGCTCGTGGCGGGTTCCACGTGGCCAACCGACGAGGCGGTGCTGCTGGCGGCGTACGCGGGCGCCTTGCGCGAGGGCGGCGATCAACCTCGACCGCGTCTGATCATCGCCCCGCATGAACCGACGGCGGCGCATCTGGCCCCCATTCTTGGCTGGGCGCGCTCGGCAGGGCTGTCAGTGGCCACGTTGGCCGAGGCCGAGTCGGACGCGGCGGCCGCGCAGCGCGACGTGATTGTCGTGGATCGCGTCGGCGTGCTGGGCGATCTCTATGCGCTCGCCGACGTAGCCTTTGTGGGCGGCGGCTTTCACGCCGCCGGTCTGCACTCGGTGATCGAGCCGGCCGCGTTCGGCGCACCGGTGCTGTTCGGCCCCGGCCACGACATGAGCCGCGAAGCCGGGCTGCTGCTCGCGGCCGGCGGCGCCCGCGTGGTGCGTGATGCGGGCGAGTGCGCGGCGGCGATGGGTGCCTGGCTGTTCGAGTCGGCGACGCGCGCGGTGGCCGGTGCGGCGGCGCTGGCTTTGGTGCAGCGTGAGCTCGGGGCCACCGAGCGGTCGGTGCGGCTGGTGCAGCGGTTGTTGCGGGAGCGGGTGTAGTCGCTCTGGCGCGCGGTCATGGCGTGAGGGTGCGCTTGCGAGTGACTCCGCATGCGCGACCGTCATCGTTGGTTC